>DATKZS010000023.1:0-11967 GCA_035527835.1 bacterium | reverse complement strand
CGGGTCGCCCCAGCAGTCCGGATCCTCGCAGTCGCCCAGGCCGTCGTTGTCACCGTCCCAGTCGCCGGTGAAGCACTCCTCCCTGCACGGCTCCCGGCTCATGCAGTCCGGGTCCAGGCAGTCCGCCAGCAGGTCCCCGTCATCATCGTTGCCGTTTCGGCAGTCCTCGACGCCGCAATAGATGAAGCCCCAGCAGTCCGGGTCCTCGCAGTCGGTGAGACCGTCGTTGTCGCCGTCGCCGCCGCCCATGCAGTTGGTCTCCTTGCACGGCTCCTGGTTAAAGCAGTCCGGGTCGCGGCAGTCGGTCAGCATGTCCATATCGTCGTCCACCGAGTTGCCGCAGAGCTCGAAGCCGCAGCGCGGGTCGCCCCAGCAGTCCGGGTCCATGCAGTCGCCCAGGCCGTCGTTGTCCCCGTCCCAGGCGCCGGTGAAGCACTCCTCCCTGCACGGCTCCTTGTTGAAGCAGTCCGGGTCGCGGCAGTCGCTCATGAGATCCCCGTCATCGTCCACCGAGTTCCCGCAGAGCTCGAACCCGCAGAGGGGGAAGCCGTGGCAGTCCGGGTCCTCGCAATCGGTCAGCCCGTCGCCGTCGCCGTCGTTAGCATCGCCGCAAATGGTCTCTTTGCATGGCTCCTGGTTCATGCAGTCCAGGTCCGTGCAGTCAATGAACAGGTCCTGATCGTTGTCAATCAGGTCATTGCAGATTTCCACCCCGCAGAGCGGATACCCATAACAGTCCGGGTCCTCGCAATCCGTCAGACCGTCGTTGTCGCCGTCGCTGCTGTCGCCGCAATTGCCCTCGCTGCACGGCGCCACCGCGGCACAGTCCGGGTCCTGGCAATCGGTGAGGCCGTTGCCGTCGTTGTCAATGGTGTCGTCGCACAGGGTCTCCCGGCAGCCCGGGTCCGGGTCGCAGTCATGGTCCATGCAGTCAATGAGCCCGTCGCCGTCGTTGTCCAGAGTGTCCGCGCAATGGAGAGCCTCGACGCAGGCGTTGTTGCCCTGGCAGTCCGGGTCCTCGCAGTCAATGAGCAGGTCGCCGTCGTCGTCAACGCTGTTGCCGCACACCTCCACCAGGAGATCCTGGCCGTCGCAGTTCTGGTCAATGCCGTCGCCGGTAGGGTCGAGAGCGTCCGGGTGGATCGCGGAGTTGCCGTCGTCGCAGTCCGGGCCGTTGGCCAGCACCCCGTTATAACCGTCGCCGTCCAGGTCCGGGTTCTGGCGGATCAGGGCCTCCAGCGTCTTCGCCAGGAAGGGCATGTCCACGGTAAGAGCGTAGGGCGTGCTGGTGATCCGCTGCCGCGGAGACAGCGCTTCCCCTTCAACCGTCACCTGCAGGAACGTAGTTGAGCCGGAAAAAACCTCCGGCGTCAGCGGGTTCGATCCGCCCAGCAACACATTATAAAGCCCGCCGTTCACCTGCACCGCCGACTGCGTCTCGCCCCACAACACCGTGTCGCCCGAAGCGCTGGTGAAAATCTGGAACCCGAGCTCCACCGTCACGCCGTCCAGCGGAAGGCCGCCCGCGTCGTGCAGCCGGCCCTGGTAGTTGATGAGCTGCGGAACGCTCTGCGCCAAGGCCAGCGCTCCCGCCAGCAATATGACCGATCCCAGGATGGCCGCTCTCTTTCTCATGTCTCCCTCCTTGCAAAGTGCCGGGGCCCGCGCCGCCCGGAGCGCGACAATTCAGGCCGTTAAATCCAGCGGCCGCGGCCGCCGGGGCGGCCGGGCCGGAGCTGGTGAACTTCTTGCTATTAAAGGACGATGCCGAGCTTATGAAATCAGCGTGATGGTCCCGTGTCTGACATGTTATTAGTTGAGCGGATGGTCATGTCGCGACTTGCGGCCGCGGCGCCGTTCTCAACAGAGCCTATTAAAATTGCATGATGTTGTCAAGGCAAATGAATCAGACCGCGCCGGGCGCCGATTTCCGAATCCGGGTAATTTTCAAAAAGGCTCTGTGCATTTTAGAGTGGATGATACTTGCAGCATTATCGGACAAGAGTTTTACACGGATGGAAACTGATCTCACGGACCGATGAATTTCCCGCCATTCTCTGATCCGTGTCATCCGTGTCATCCGTTTTCATCCGTGTAAATTCTTAAACCCCGCCGGAGAATGATCCACTCTCGAATGCACAGAACCTTTTTAAAAAGATGGATATGCCGCCCGAAATTTGTTATGATGGCAAAGAGGCGGTCGGGGATCATGGTGTCAGGCGTTAATCAGGCCCTTTCGGTCCTCATGAAAAGGGGTGGAAAAATCAGTGCTGTCCAAAATAAACGGACCGGAAAACCGCCAAGGCGCCAAGAACGCCAAGGATTATTTTAAAACACGATTTCAAGAGGGCTTGGGTGCGAATATTTCTTGCTTGGCGCTCCCGTCGGCCGGTTCGCCAAGCCGGTTGGGGCCAACGCTGCGGAGCTGTTCTTTGCTGGGCCGCAAAGAAACATTATGATTTACTTGGCGATCCTTGGCGCTCTTGGCGTCTTGGCGGTTTTCTTGCGGCCTATTTTGGACAAGAGGGTGGAAAAATGAAAAGGATGGTCTTATTGCTTTCGGCGGCCGCGTTAATGATCGGTTTGATCCTGTACGTGGAGGCGTGCCGGTTCGGCGGCGGGGACGATGAAGGGCCGGGAGTCGGGGTCGGCGGCCACCTCATCCCCGGGCTCGGGGAGCCGGGCTACGACCTGGCGCTGGAAGACAAGATGGACCGCTACTTCGCGGCTTATAAAACCTTTGCCTCCGCCCCGTTCGGCATGTCCCTGGACGGGTACGTGGGCAACACGACCGACCGGGAGCTGATCGAGCGGTTCGTGAACGAGAATCCGGACGGCCTGGACTGGGACCTGTTCTGCGCCCAGGACCCGGACTGTCCCGCGGGATACGGTCCCTACCGGGTCATTGACGGGGCCACCATTGTCCGGGACGGGGTCATCAAGCGCTGGGACGAGTGGGGCGACCTCGGCATGTTCGGCGGGGTGGCCGCGGCCGGCGAGTTTTACCGCTACGCGGTTTTAAAGGATCAGGGTTACCCTGACGCCCTGGTTACGGAGGCGCGCGATCGCTGTCTCCTGATTTTGGAGGCGCTGCACATCGCTCACACCATCCACGGTTATCCCGGGTACATCGTGCGGGGCCTGAAGCCCAAGAACATCGCGCCCGACGAGGTCCTGCACGGCTTCACCGTGGGGGGAGAGCCGTATCCCGAGAAGAAGGGCAACACCATGCGCGACGACGTGACCGGCCTTTACCCGGAATGGTCCTGGATGGACTCGGCCAGCGGCGACCAGTTCGACGGGTGGCTTTTGCTGATGGGCGTGGCCTGGGACGTCGTGCGCGACGACCCGGACGTGCCCCAGTACTTGAAGGACCAGATGGTGGAGGACGCGCGCGAGACCGGCGACATGCTGATGGCGGTGTCGCCGGAGTCGGGCACGGACATGCTGATCCGCGACGCCGACGGGCGGCTGGTCCAGTTCTGCAACGTGCACCCCAACGTGGTGAGCTACGGCGAGGGCTGTCCCGGCTTCGCGGTCATGGACCAGCCGACCATATCGTTCGAGGCCATCATGGGTCTCGGCTTCATCCGGGTGCTCTACCACATCACCGGCGACGAGAAGCTCCGGGCCTATTACTATGACGAGCTGATCGAGAGACGGCGGTGGCACGAATTCATCCTGGAGTCGCCCTGGACCATGGCCGACATGGGCTACGCCACCAACTTCTCCAACGTGAACATGGTGTTCGTGGCATATTACAACGCCATCCGCTACGAGTCGGACCCGGCGGTCCGGCTTAACCTGCAGATGAGCCTGGAGACCGTTCTCTGGGACAACGGCAACATCCGCCAGCCCCGGGAGATGCAGCAGCCCTGGTACGACTTCATCTATGCCAGCCTGCGTTACGGCGGCAACCCGGCGGCCGAGGTCGCCGGCGGCATCCAGACCCTCGAACAATGGCCCGAGCCGCCCAACTTCAACGACCCCGTGATCAACTGCGACCCCGACGAGATCGCGCAGGGATGGTGCCTCGCAATCAACGGCGTGGACGTCATCGAGCTGGCCCCGCCGGAGTTCAGGCAAGCCGGCGACCTGGTGGCCGAGCAAGTGGTCCCCCGCCGCGTGCGGCCCCACTCCAACTTCGACTGGCGCTCCAACCCCTACTCCGTGAACGGCGGCGGAAACGGAAGACAGCTCAACCCCAACGGCGAGATGCTCGCCGCCTACTGGATGGGCCGGTACATGCGCACCGGAACCTCTCCCGTGCGCAACATCTCACCCATCGCCCAGGTCCCCCAGGCCCCCGGGACGCCCGCCGGGCTCGCCGCCGTGGCCGTCTCCGAAGCGCAAGTCAACCTGGCCTGGAACGATCCCGATCATCTGGAAGCCGAGTTCATCATCGAGCGCAGGACCGACCCCGGCGCATTCATCGT
Organism: bacterium; assembly: GCA_035527835.1. Classification (GTDB taxonomy): domain Bacteria; phylum RBG-13-61-14; class RBG-13-61-14; order RBG-13-61-14; family DATKZS01; genus DATKZS01. Next base: position 7,531 of record DATKZS010000023.1, on the reverse strand, counting down.
CATTGCCGCGCCGGCCATGGATCAGGCGTCGTTCTCGGACCTCGGGCTCACGCCGGCCACGGCTTACGAGTACCGGGTCAGGGGCCGCAACGTGGTGGGCGACTCGGCTTACTCGGACCCGGCCACGGCCGTGACTTTTCCGGCGCCCGCGGCCGCTCCGCTCGGCCCCTCCAACCTGGCGGCCACGGCCCTGGACCACCAGAGCATTCAGCTCACCTGGGACGACGAGTCCGCCGACGAGATGGGCTTCAAGATTTACCGCGAGCCATACGGCGTGATCTTCACGACCCTGGCCAACGTGACAACCTACACGGACACGGGGCTTACCGACGACACCGCCTACCAGTACATGGTCACGGCCTATAACTCCCACGGCGGCTCCTGGCCCTCCAACATCGCGGCGGCAACCACCGACAAGCTGCCCTCCATCTTCGCGGTGTCGCCCCTGGCCAACGAGTTCCAGGTGAACATCGCCATCGGCCGGATCAAGGCCGGCTTCGGCGACCCGGTCCTGCCCACCGACGTGCAGTTCGACTTATTCGACGAGGTCGGAACCGTGGACGGCTCCTGGACCCTGGACGGGACGGGCACCGAGCTGACCTTTGTGCCCGATCCCCTGCTCCTCACCATGAGCACCGAGTACACCGCCAAGGTGACCCTGGGAGCTTTTGTTTACCAGTACAAGTTCAACACCGACGGGCCCAACTGGACCGTGAACATAGACGACTCCGTGGACAAGGCGTTCGCCATGAGCGTCTTCGACTCGGAGGTGGTGGAGCCGGAGTCGCTCCGAGACTTGCTCGGCGCCCTGGGCCTGGACTTTTACCTGATCCTGGGCGTGTTGGAAGCGGACTCGGTGAATAATGAATTGAGAATCATCGGCGCGCTGGGCAACGCCTCCGCGCCGGACCCGTCGGTCCAGGACATGAGCCAGCCCACCATCCTGTTCGGGAAGCCCGCCAACACCGACGCCAACCCGGCCTGGGAGCTCGGGCCCGCGGACCTGCCCCTGTTGATCGAGGGCTACCCGTTGATCATCCGCCAGGTTTACCTCTCCGGCATTTTCGAGAAGGACTATAACTACTCCGGCAAGGGCGAGATGCGGGGCGGACTCGACCTCCGGCCCCTCGCCGTGATCATCGGCCTGCAGCCGGCCGACCTCTGCCTTACCCTGATGGGCGCATGCTCCGAATGCCCCGGAGACCCCGGCCGCATCGAGTGCGTCAACCTATACCTCCGAAACATGAGGGCCGAACTGAACGCCGATCCCGTCGTGCCCGTGGCCCAGGCCGCCCCCAAGGACCTCGGCGGCACCTCCGCCAGCCACACCATCGAGCTGACCTTGATCCATCCCGCAACCGGAGACCCCGAGCCCGGAGTCGCCATCAGAGTGGTCCTGAACAGCGGCAACGGAGCCGTGGACGGCGCAGCCGAAGCCCTGGTCACCACCGGACCCGACGGCAAGGCCACCGTCACCGTCACCGACCCCGACGGCGGAACCGACGAGATCGAGGCCTCAATTGACTCCCCCGTCGGCTACCTCTGGGTCAACGCCAAGTTGAACGTGGCTTTTTAAGAAACGTTTGTCAGAACGGGCAAAAACCATAATCAGCGCCAAAAGCGCGTCATTCCCCAGCCTGGGCTATGAACCCCGGGAAACGGGTACGCAATATCTTTGGAATTCCCAAGGAGCGCCATTCAACAGCCCAGCGGCGAAGCCCTGGGGAGGCGCAATTTATAAAGAATGCAAGCTCCAAAGGAGCGGCATAAGCCATGCCTCGATCCCATGCATACATGTTTGCCCGTGGAACCGATCCCATGCCGCGCCTTCAGCGCTCCAGCCCAATTTTTGATCACGACTCCCGGGGTTCACACCCCGGGCCGGGAATATCGCGCCCTCGGCGCTCTCAATCCCCCGAACCAAGCGCCGCCGCCGTCCATAACGGAATCAAGCGCTTCGAGCGGATGATGAAAAAGGATGGGAGGATCAAAAAGATGATGAGCGGATTAAGTTAGTTATGTTAGCGCCAGGCACCTTTCCTACAAAGAGAAAAAAGCAAAGAGAAGAACAATTTGCCTCTGTGTTTTTCCGCTTTGTGCCCTTAGTGCCTTTGTGGTTAAGGCATCTTCTGGAACAAGGGCGGAGAAGGAATTGAACCACGAAGGCACAAAGGGCACGAAGGAAAAAAGAGTTTTTTCTTGTTAAAACTTCATTCCCTTGGTGTCTTGGTGGTTCAATTCTCTTTCTTCAACCACAAACCTCAAACCCCAAACCTCAAACCTCAAACCTCTCTTTGGGTGGTTCAGTTCTCTTCTTAAAATCTTTTTCATTTTTTACTTGACAGGATGAGACGCGGTTTTGTATAATGATGCGGAAGGCGAAGATGGGCTCCGGGATTGCCCGCCCTGAAAGGGCTATAACAAGATAGCCCAGGGCAACGCCCCGGGTCAGAGCCGCAAAAAACCCTTCCCGCCCTGAAAGGGCAAACATAATAAAGCCCAGGGTTGACCCGCCTTGCGGGGCTGCCCTGGGAAAACAGGCGACCCTCGCCATTGTACCCTGTAAGGGTCACATAAAAGACCGGGACGCTGCCCCATGATAATGCGCCGCTCCTGATCTTCCGCCCTGAAAGGGCGATAACAAGATAGCCCGGGGCAACGCCCCGGGGCAGGGACGCAAAAAATCCTTCCAGCCCTGAAAGGGCGGAATAAGCGCGTGGGCTTGGGCCAGGGGCTTTAAGGCTCGGGGTTCCGATCTTAACCCCAAACCTCAAACCTTCTTCGGCGGCTGGTGGCGTGCTGTCAATCGTTGAATTTCATAGTGAAGATAGAAATCGGGTTCTTAAGCAATAGAGCAAGAATAAAGTGGCGGCATTGAATGCTCAGCCCGCGGCTGGCGCCGCCCACGCAATTCCGCCGGTTGGAATCGCGTGGCACATCCTGCTTGCTCAAATTTATAGGAGTGGCAAGTGTCTGACAAACAATATTATTATTCGGGGTACGTTAATGCCTTGGATGCTGAAGAACTTGGCAAAGCTGACAAGAAAACGCAGATTGACATAATGCGGGAATGGTTCTTAAACAATTATGAAAATCCAGCAGAAAATACTCCCTATGAATCAGCCGAAGGTGGATATATCTACATATGGGGTGGTCCTTATGACGCAGATGAGGTACTTAATGAAGAGTTCTTGGGGATCATTGAAGAAGAAACCATAAATGAACTTGTAAAGGAACTTGAGAATGATAGCTTTGAATGGGCACCTATCCCTCGGGGTGATTCTTTTGATGATTACTATTCCTTGGCAGTTTCATCAAATACATCATATCACGAGACATTTTATAGGACAATTGACGATATTTCAGCCCTTTTAGATAAATGCGATGATCCTGGTCTAATACAGATATATTACAAGATGTTGCATGTTCAAATTATTACGGCGCTAGAAACCTATCTTTCAGATGCATTTATTAACACTGTAATGGATAATAAAGTATTGATAAGAAAGTTCGTTGAGACTAATCCAGACTTCCAGAAAAAAAAGCTGAAACTGGTTGATATATTTAGCCGCATAGAAAAGATAGATGATGAAATTATGGAATATCTATTGAAAACTTTATGGCACAATCTGGCTAAGGTCAAGAATATGTATAAAGACACATTGGATATCATATTTACTTTTGATATATCTAATATTGCACGGGCAATAGCTTTCAGGCATGACGTAGTTCATCGAGGGGGAAAAGACAAAGATGGAAATGTAAGGACAATAATTGATATTGAATTGATTGCTCTAATGAAAGAAGTGAAAGAGTTGATTGATTCAATAGATTCTCAGCTTAAAAAGTCCACATATTATTATGAGAAAACAGAACCTGATGTAATTTATTAGCTTCAAGTGGAAGATAGGGGAGGGTGCCTGGCACTACCATAACTAATTTGGGAAACGGTGCCTGGCACTAACAAAACTAACTTAACTCACCCCAGTGGGACCGGGGACCGGTGCCTGGCACCAACTTAATCAACTTAACTCACCACATGACCGGAGGACCGTCGAGGACCGGCGTGAACGGCAGCGAGTCAAGGGGCATCCGGCGCCCGGGATCTGCGCGTGGCCGTCAGCAGGGTGATGGAGTGGGGAGGGAGTGAGATGGCGGCGGGCCAGGCGGTTGCTTGGCTGATGGTTGATACCTGCTCCTTGCCTCCGATCGGGTTTTGGCTTGAAAAGGACGGGCCGGTTACGGTCTTGACCGTCGCCTCGTCCCCGATCTTGATTCCCTCGATTTCGAGTTCGACCTCCAGCGGCCCGTCCGGACTACGGTTGACCAGGAACAGCGCCGCGTTTGCCTGGTCCGTTGTCAGCGAGGCCTCGAGGACCGGGACGCTCTTGCGGGCGGGCAGGAGTCCCAGTTTTGACGTGGAGAAGGACGGGCCGGAGACCGATAGGGGAACCGCGTTTTTCAGCGTATGGTCACTGTAGAGTTTCAGCGCGTGGAACATGGGCGTCCGGGCCAGTCCGTTTTTGCCGGTGATGATTTCCGGAGACCCGGCGTTGACAGCGGCGAACATGTCGGCGATCTTGACCACCCGGGTCCGGCGATGGATGGAGTGGAGGACGCAGGCCGCGCCGATGGCTTCCCTCAAGCTCAGGTGCGGATCGAGGAAGAAGCGCGCGGAAGCCAGCAGGTTCCACTCGTCGAACGCGATGGGCACAGGCTCGCCCAGAATTTTAACCATCGTTTCCGTGAGCCGGTCGAGGCTCTCCTCCATGTAGAGGTTGGCCGCGGCAAAACCAAGATAGGTTTTAACGTCGTCGGGAACGCCGCGGGCCAGGCCCAGGAAGGGAACGTAGATGTGGGTCGAGAAATAATCGGCCTCCCGGCCCAGGCCCTCGATGAGCGTGCGGTTCCAGCCGGGATTAGACAGTTCATTGGCGCCGGAAGCGGCCAGCTCGATCTCCGGGTTTTGCGCCCGCATGGCCTCGGCCCATTGGGCAAAACGCCTGACGTACCGTTTCGGCCGACGGTAGCAGCCATTATTCTCGAGCGGGTTCCACTGCTCGTTGCCCACGCTCCAGACCGGGACCGAGCGCGGCCCGAATTTCTCGCGGACATAGGCCACCCAGTCGGCGGCCGGCTCCGGACCTTGAGTCCCCATCGAGGCGGTGAGCGACGGCTCGGCCCCGACCGCCTGGCAATATTCAATAAACTCATCGGTCCCGAAGCGGTTGTCGTGAAAAGGCCCGGGAGGGATGGAAGCGCCCAGCGCCTTGAACCCGAGATTAAGAACCGGCTGGTCCCACATCGGGTTTTTATATGACGGACGTTGGCCGCCCACGCCGTCCCGCCAGTCGTAGGCGTCGGCGAAACAACCGCCGGGCCAGCGCAGATGAGTGACTCCCAGCTCGGCGATCGCGTCCCGTACGTCCGCCCTGATCCCCTCCTGGTCCATGATCCCGCCCTCGAACTGGCGGCCCATGAACTCGAAGTTCTGGCCGTAAATCCTCCGGTCAATCGCGGCCCCGCCCTTGCCCGCGTCGCCGCGGACCCGCGCGCGACCGCCCGCGCCGGCCCTCGCACTCCAGGCCAGCCCGGCCGCCGCCGTCGCCGCGAAAAATTTTCTTCGGTCCATCAGTCTCGCCTCCTTGGGAGACGGTGCCTGGCACCAACTTAATCAACTTAACTCACGCCAGGATCTTCGCCATGTACAGCTCGTCCACGTACTCGCCCTCCACGCAAACCGCGTCCTTCCTCGTGCCCTCCACCGTGAACCCTGACTTCTGGTACAGCGCGATGGCCGGCGCGTTCGTGACCGTGACCTCCAGCTCCAGCCTCCTCAGCCCCTGCCGCCGGGCCCACGCCTCCAGCTCCGCGAAAAACCTGGTGCCCAGGCCCTGGCCGCAATGCGCCTCCCGGATGCCGATCACCAGGTGCGCCGTGTGCCGGTTGCGCCGGTACGGGCCGCCCACCGCCGCCGCGTAGCCCGCGAGCTCTCCCCCGTCCTCCGCCACCAGGATGATCGAGTTGTCACAGGCCACGATCTCCGCGATCCGCGCCCGCTGCTGCCCGACCGTGGCGCTGCGCTCGCCCGGCCGGATCAGCATGTGCTCCGATTCCGCCTCCACCCGGATGCACAACTCGAGGAAAGCCGCCGCGTCACTCTCCATGATCCCGCGAATCTTCATGCCTGCTCCCTGCCCCGCCGCCTTCCTATCATTCCCTTCCATGCCCTTCACTTCCCGGTCCATCCCGCCACCGATCACGCTCCGATTCTATCAGACCGGGCGGCCGGAGGCCACATTCCCGGATCAAAGACCGCCCCCGCCATTTGGAGTGCGCCGGCACGACGGCGCTTTCATTGGCGCTCTTGCATCCGTCACCTGTTTCATGGCCGCGAAAAGATTATTATTTACAAGGATGTTCAGGATGTTAAGGATTTGAAAATAATTACCCCGGAAATCCTGAATATCCCTGTTATTAAGAGGAGCAAAGAAGATTGGACAGGATTAACAGGATTTACGGGATTCAATAATAATGAACCACTCTTCCGGTCGGATTGGCGCCAAGGGAAACCGGCAGTTATCCTGTTTATCCTGCCAATCCTGTCAAAACTTTTTTCCTTTTTCTATTGTTTCAATGTCCATTCTACCATGCTCCCCTTAGTAATAACTTTTTCATATCGCGTCAGGACCCGGCCGCGGGATGGCGTTTCTTCCCGCCTCGAAGAGGCTCCCTTATCAAAGCCCAGGTTTGGCCCCGGCCTACCCTGGGTGGCGGACGCGAGACCCGATTTAAACGCTACGGCTCCTACCGCCCTGCATCCTGACCAATTCCGCCCTGAAAGGGCAGATATAATAAAGCCCAGGGTTGACCCGGCCCCGGCAAGGCTGCCCCGGGAAAACAACCGCCCCGTCAACTACCCTGAAAGGGTCAGATAACGCGCCACCGGCCAAGCCTCCAAATCGGGTTTGCCGGCCTGAAAACCAGGCCGAGAGAGCAAAAGGAGCAGGGCGAAAAAAGGAATTAAGTATCGTGTCCACAGAATTCAGAATTCCAAAATTACCAGACTCTGTCCCCAGAATTTGCCAAAGGAAATCAGCTGGATCATCCGTCATTATTCACAACGTTTTTTTACATTCATTTATCTTATTATCCATAATCTTAACGTACTCAATCATTTTCAATAATTGAAATATTAACCGTGCATTTTCATAATCTTTAATTGCCAATTTTTTATTGCCTTCAGCTAATTCTATATCGCCAAGGCCCATTAGTATATTTGCCTCACCTAATTTATATCCGATTTGCTTACAAATCATTTCTGCTTTATTGAAGATTTCCCTTGCCAATTTGTATTCACCAAGCGTCGTCTGGAGCACAGCGATTGAACTTACTAATCAGAGCATTATTTATTGGACATTTGCCTGATTTTGTGCTATAATCGTCTCCATGAAAAACTATGACGGTCGGAAGCTTTCCCCCGAGTCGCAGGAGACGCTGCGCGGACGCGTAGTGGAGGCGATATTGGGGG
>DATKZS010000022.1:0-25336 GCA_035527835.1 bacterium | reverse complement strand
TCATAGATATACAAAGTCATGGTGGAATTATGGTCCGCAACTTGAGAGTCTTCGGAACTCAATCCTTGATTATACACTATAACTGACCAGGGCAAGGTGGAGCCGTCAAGCCCGCCGGGCACGTCAACCTTGAAGTGAGTGGTGGAGCCTTCAATGATAGTGGCTTCATATTCAGTGCTCCCATATTTGAAAGATACCGTCACTCCAAAGTTGACGCCATAGATGTCCATGGAATCAATCGTATTGCCCACGGCATGGCTGATGCTTGAGATGTACGGCGATTCCAAGACCTGCACTGAAACGCGTCAATATCCTGCTCTGCTCCTTCCTTTCAAGATGTCGGCAATTGAAGCGACTGGTACGATATCCCACCAGGCCCTCGGCTACAAAATGCGCGTGGTTAAATAATATTGATTCCCTGGACCAAGCGCGAGCGGTAATCTCGAAGTGGGCCGACTGGTACAACACCGAGCGAAGTGTATAAAAATTAACTTTTAATTACAACAAGTAGCTATATAGAATATTAAATCATGCGATGATGGATTCGACTGTAATGTTGCATGTTTGTTGTTATACTTTTTTCATTGTTTTATCATCCTATTTTTCAGACAATATTTCGATGATTGAATGGTCATCTTCATTAAAATCAAATATATAATAGTCATTTAAATCTCTAATTCTAATTGTAACAAGCCATTCTTTTTTCTTGATGACTTTAATTTCATCCTTATTAAAGGCTTTCCATGACCATGAATTCTTAATATAAACCTTGCTGTCCTTTAACATGACCACGGCGGTTTTATAAAATCTTTTAACACCGGCAATTGTAAGTATAAATAGTGCAATTGCGAATAAATAGCGAATAATTGCCGGCGGATCACGGAAATTATCATTAAATAGCATTAAATAAATCCATATTAACATAAATATTTCCATGGCAATGATGACGTATTTGAAAAAAAAAGGCCTTGACAGAATTTTTAATAATATTTTCATTGCCAATTTGCTCCTTTTCTGCCTTTAGAGAAGCTTTTTTGCTTCCTTTGTTAACGTTCCTGACCAATTCTGCCAGTATTGCTCGATCCCTAAGTATCCCAACTTGATAAAAACCGAAAGGAAACCATCCATTTTTATATCTGATTAATGCCAGCCTGTTTGAAATGGCCGTAGCCTTCTTTATGCTGTAAGGATCAAGCATTCTCCAGGTTATAAATGACAAATAGTAATATTTATCGCCTATTTTACTTATTCTATTTGTAATGCAATGCAAGAGGATAGCAGCCGCTAGCAGAATAATCATTAATATAAATAGGTTACCTAGTATTGTGAATAAGTATTTGAAATAAAAATATAAAGCCAGGCCGGCAAATGGAAAGAATAACAATCTTTGTAAATAATCTAGGATATCATCTACCTTAGACATCTTATAATCTCCTAATCTTGGACCCATGTATAACAGCCGACTGCTGATAGTTGACCCCCTGCACTAAAGCCAATTGGCGTCCAATACATACAAACGGGCAGGGGGTCAGACCCTGACTTGTTAGTTTAATTCCTACCTCCCGCTCCCGATAAAAGCCGTTCCATGCCGCCTCACCTCGAAGGCGGGCCGGCGCTTTGGAGTGCGCGGGCACGACCGCGCTTTCATTGGCGCCGGTTGCCCGCATCCCGCCGCATTGCGGGAAAAAGGATTGCGCTGGTCTCGTGTTGTATTTCGGAATTGACGGGCTGTTCCATTTCATCTCCGATATCATTGGCCTCGTTTATTTCGCCCTTTCAGGGCTGGAAAGGATATTAGACTCCGGTATCCCAGGGTAGGCCGGGGACGGCCAACCCTGGGCTATCTTATTTGGGCCCTTTCAGGGCCGAAGACATAATCGCCGATCAGGTTGACACACCGGGGCAGGGGGTCAGACCCTGACTTGTTAGTTTAATTCCTACCTCCCGCTCCCGATAAAAGCCGTTCCATGCCGCCTCACCTCGAAGGCGCGCCGGCGCTTTGGATTGCGCAAGCTTGCTTGCGCTTTGGTTCCGGGAGCTTGCTCCCGGATGGATCGAAGAGCTTGTTCCGGGGACCGGCAAGCAAGCTTGCCGATCTAGAGCGGCAAGCCGCACGCACTCCAAGGCGGCAAGCCGCTGGCAGCGGTGCAACCGCGCGCACTCCAAATCGCTCCCCGCCGAAATTTCAAACCCCAAACCTCAAACCCCAAACCTCAAACCTCTTCTCCCCTTGGTGTCTTGGTGGTTGCATTTCTCTTCCTCTTCTCTTCCCCCCTCTTCCCCGCCATTATACAAGTTTCCATTACAAACGCAAGCAGATATTATCGGTAAAATTTACCTGTTGGGGTGCGACGTTTTTACATATTATAGGGGGGCAATTCGGGGTTTGAGGTTTGGGGTTTGTGGTTTGTGGTTGAACAGGGGAGAGGAGGGGAAAAAAGTGTATAGGTATGCTCAACAAGGGCCTCGAAAGCGGTCATTTGGGTGCGACGTTTCGTGGCCTGATTTATGGGACAGAGCGGCCCGGATTTTGGGACGCGGGTGGCCCGGACGGTGGGACGCGGGAGGCCGGAGATTGGGCCAGCCGTGGTCCAGTTCAGGGTCTTCGCGGCCTGGGTCCTGGGCCTCAAAATTCAGGCCACGGGCGGCCAACTCCCGGATTTGTTTGGAGACCGGGCCGAAAACAGGGGAAAATTTTCCGGGAAAAGGCTTGCGTGGCCTAAATCCGCCGCCAGTGGTCAAGGCCAAAATTTTTTCGCGCGGACCGCTCCTCCTTCCCCGTTCCGCGTTCCGATTTCCCCGCTCCCCGTTCCTTGCTCCTGACTACTGGCTACTTGTTCCCGGCTGCTCGCTACCATTTTTCCAAACATGTTGGGGCCGGGGCCGGGTTTGGGGCCGGGTTCGAGGAAGCGGATTTTGGAGGGGATGGCGGGGATTTCGTGAATGGGCGCGGCGGCGCGGGACGGCCCGGCGGGACCGGGCTCAGGACGTGGAGGTCCACCGGCATCCGGCCAAGGTGAAACTCATGACCAGGAAGACCAGACCCAAGGGCCGGGCCCGGGTCTTGCCATTTGTCCTTTGCATGCGCCTGTCCTCCTCGCCCCAAACAAAAACGGGTCACCGGGCCGCCACAATCCTTAAGCCCTGCCGATGGGTAATCGGCGGCTTTTACTCCGGTCCCTGCTCAGGCGCCGATCAGGTCCTTGACCGCCACGACTTTTTTCTCTTGGGCGGACCGGTAGGCGGCTTCGATGGCGGCGTGGGCGATCAGCGCGTCGGCAAATCCCGGGGAGGCGGGCCTTCCCGCCCGGATTGAATCAAAGAAGGAGCGGTGAGCCAGCTCATTCCAGAAGTAGGGCTTGGAAGTGATCCCCAGGCCGGCGAGATGGTCGGCGAGGATCTCGGCGGGGTCGAGGTTGCGGGGCCCCTCCCCGGCGATTTCGAGGCGGAAGGAATTTTCTTCCGTCTCCACCATTACTCCCCAGGTGATCTCGATGATGCCCCGCTCGAAAAATATTTCAAAGCGGCTCTCTTCCCGGCCTTCCACGCCGCCGAAAACGGTCAGGATATTTCCGATCACCCCTGATTCGTGCTCCAGGGTGAGGGCGGCGGCGTCTTCGACGTCGTAGCCGAGCATACTGCGGGTGGCCGCGGAGACGCGGGCCGGGGGTCCGAACATCCAGGAGACCAGGTCCACGGCGTGAATGGAGTGCTCGATCAGCGGGCCGCCGCCGGAGAATTTCCTCTGCGAGCGCCAACTGCTGGCGAATGATGAGTGTTCGGTGGTCGGCCAGCACTCGTCATCCCGCGCCAGGTAGCTCATGGGCCGGCCCAGCTCGCCGCTTTGCGTGAGCTTCTTCACCCGGGAATGCATGGCGTTCCAGCGCATCTGGAAGCCGACCTGGGCGATGATCGGAGAGGCCATGACCGCGCGGCAGATTTCCTTCACCGCCTTGAAGGTGGGGGCCAGCGGTTTCTCGGAGTACAGGTGCTTGCCGGCCTCGAGCACGGAGAAGATCAGGTCCCGGTGAGTGGCCGTCGGGGTGCAGACCAGGACCACGTCCACCTCCGGATGGACGATGACCTGATGCGCGTCATCCACCAACCATTTAAAGGCCCAGTTGCTGGCCACGGCCTCGCGGTTATCCTCCACCGGGTCCGCCGCAATCACCGGCCGGATCGGGACCCCGTCCTCGCAAATGTGCGCGAGCGACGCGGCGTGGATCTGGCCGATATTGCCGCACCCGATCAACCCGACACCGATAGGTTTATCCGTCATGCCAAACCTTGTCTTTCCGGGAGATGTTGTTCCCGCGGGCGAACGCATTATATGAAAGGGGAAAGGGGGTGTCAATGTTCTTGTGGCCTCAAGAACAAGATGTTATCGTGTCGAGGCTGGACCCGAAAGGGCCGGAGCATGGAGATTTGGAAAATGGGCGCAAACTATGTCCTCGGGGTTTTCGTCGCCATCATCTGCGGCGTCGTCAATAACGTCGGCGTCATGCTCCAGAAGAAAGCGGTTAACGAGGTGCCCCTGGAAGCCCGGAAAAAGGGCCTCATGCGCCAGTTGATTAAAAAACCCCTCTGGGTCCTCGGGCTGTTTCTGCAAGTCGGATTGGGCGCCGCCACGTTTATCATCGCCCAGGACCTGATCGGCCCGGCCCTGGTTCCCGGGCTGATGGCTTCGGGATTGATCGTGCTGGCCGTCGGTTCGGTGAAGCTCATGGGAGAGACGCTCAGCCGCTCCGAATATGCCGGAGTCTTCCTGATGGCGGCCGGGATCCTGCTCCTGGGATTGAGTGAAATGTCCATCAGCCTGGAAGTGGTCCGGGAATCGCTCGCCGTGTCCGGCATTATCGCCCGGATCGCCATCTTCACGCTGAGCCTGTTTTTTTTATGTGGTATCATGTACCTGGTTTCTCTCCGAAGCACCAGCCGCAAAGGCGTGATCATGGGCTTCTCCAACGGGTTCCTCTATGCCCTGTCCAATTTCTGGGTCAGCCCGATGCTGGCGGTCATTGCCGTGGTCCTCGCCGCCAAGGGAAGCCCCGCCCAGCTTGTCATTTTCATCCTGGCCTGCGTTATTCTCATCGGGGCCAACCTCATGGCCATCATCCAGATCCAGCAGGCCTTCAGGTTCGGACAGGTCAGCAACATCATCCCGGTCCAGCAGATACCCATTCAGATTGCGCCCATCCTGGTATACTTCTATGCCTTTTCCCTGAAGCCTCCCCAAAGCATCTCCTCCGCGCTGATCATCATCGGCGTCCTGCTGATAATCGTCAGCGGCTTTTTGCTGGGCCGGAGGCAATCGGAGATGGAAAGGATTCACTGAATCCAATTCTTATTCCCCGAGGTCCTCGCTCTTCAGGCCGGTGTTGATTTTGGTGTTGGAGAACCGGATGGTCAGGTATCCCCTGGGGTCATCGTAGCCGCGGTATTCGAGCCGCAAGGGGAGCCGGGTCTTCTCGTCCACCATAAGCCGCATCACCGTGGGCTGGGCGGGAATGCCGAGGTCCTGGCCCGTGACTTCAAGCCAGGGGCCTTTGAGCGCGCCATAGGCCGCTGATCCGATCTTCGTTGCCCGGGCCTCGTCCAACCGCCGTTTGAGCTCGTCGCGGATGGCGAAGAAGTTGAGATCCGTGATGTCATCGCCCAACGCGCTGAAGAGCCGGGGATCGTTTAGGGGGAAGGTCTGCTCGCCCATTACCCTATACATCCCGGCCGGCAGCACGTGGATCAGCTTGTCCCTGGCCGGATCGTAAACCGTGCGGAAGCCTTCGCCGCTGTTGATGAGCATGTAGTTTGTTTCCAGGTGGGTGGTGACGGCGGAGAAGGCCCGGTTGGTCTTGAGACATTGGAATTGATCCTGGCGATACTGGCGCAGCCGGAGGTAACGGAGTTCAAGGGTCAGGTCGGTGGTGTAGTCATTGGTTGCGGCCAGACCCCGGTCGAGCAGAGCGAGAAAGCTCCCGGGTTCCAGCCCGGGAGTTTCCTGAAGCTTAGGCTCCTCCTGGACCAGGCGTTCGAGCGCAGGTCCGCCCGGCACCGGGACGAGGTTCCAGCCCGGGGCCAGGCCTTCAAAAGTCATGTCGGCTTCGGTGAGCCCAACGTCCAGCTTCACTTCCTCGAACTCGTAGATGACCACGGGCTTGGAATCATCGGGAACATAGGTCTCAACCCGGACCGGGAACCACAGGTCCGGATCAACGAAGATGCGCACTTCATCGTGATGATAGAGCGGGTCCGGGTTCGTGCCCCTGACAATCGTAAGCACCCAGGTGGGTTTGCCTTTATACTCCGAACACCTGGCCGTGAGTTGGCCCCCTTCCCGCATCCGGTCCCACTTCTTGAACCAGGTCCAGACCGCGGTGTTTTTCATGTTCTCGCCGTTTAAATAACTGGCCTTCGGGTCTTCCGGGAACATGGTGATCACGCCAAGAATCCGGTAGGCCCCGGTCATCAGGAGCCGGTTCATGTCATCCTTGGCCGTGTAACATTCCTGATGCCCGGGTCCGGCCTGCTCCGGAAAGCTCGCCTCCAGCTCCAGCCTCTTTTCACACCACATGGCCGGCGCCTGAAGATACTTGCCGCTCAACCGGCCATGAACGTACATCTCATGCTTGGGGCCCCGCTCGGTGGAGTGATAAAACACAGCGGTATAGGTTTGATGGGACCGGGTCTCCTGCTTCAGGCGGGCGTAGATTTCCTCGGGAGACAGTTTCGGGCAGGAGCCGGCCGGGGCCTTGTCGTCAGCCTTGATTGAGCCTTGAGGCAGAAGACCCAGGCTGCAAATGATGATTAGACCCAGACAAACCAGAGCTTTCCTGAAGAGATGGAATTCAAGAATAGCTCTTTTCATTTCGGCTCCCCTCCTCCCGGAGAAATGACTTACAAACAGTGCGGTCCCAAACAAACGGACCGGAAAAGCGCCGACGCCAAGAACGCCAAGAATCATGATTTTATTTCAAACTCAGTCCAGCTTCGCGCCGCCGCCAAGCCCACTTCGCCGAAGTAGCTTCGGCTACGAAGGCTGAACCTGCCCGCCCGTCGGCCGGTTCGCCAAGCAGGTCGGGGCCAAAGCCCTGGAGCTGTTTTTTAGTCCCGCCGCAAAAAAACACCGGGATTTCCTTGGCGATTCTTGGCGGTCTTGGCGCCTTGGCGGTTTTCTTAGCTCCTATTTTGGACAAGAGTGATTGTATTACCAACCTTCTTCCAGAGCAAACCAAAACTTGCTAAACCAGAACAAGGAACGGAAAGTAGCTGGTTTGGAATATCCCTGTAACTTAACGGGAAAAATGGTGGAGGATAGGGGATCCGAACCTGAAACCGCTATCCTTTCAAATAGGTCCAATGCCGGCCGGAATTTCCCCTCCCATGGAAAATGCCGCGAAAATCTCCGACAAGATCCTGGGAAATGCTAAGCTTAAGGGAAAGGTTGAGGAACTCCTGCGGCGCTGGCTTAGGTACCGTTCAGGATGGCTATCTTGATGTCGGGGGCGAGCAAGGTGAGCTTCGTCAGGTGACCGAGATAGGAGAGGTCCAATTTGAGGGTCTCAGCGATGTCGGATAGGGAAACCACGGCGCCGGTCTCCATGAGATCGAGTCACTGGCACCCTCAGGCCAGGGAGATAGCCAGAGCTCTTTCCGCGGTTGGGAGACCGTTGGGATCGGGGGCCCCTTCCGGCAGGATTATCTCCTTGCGGCCCCCGCGCCACCACCTGCGCGACCCCACCCGCGAACGGAATTGCTGCCCCAATACGGTAATATCCTTCTGGAACCGACGGAGGACGATGAGGAAATCATTAAAGACTGAGCGCGTACCCTCACTGCCGAATCGGAGGCGTCGGTGAGATCTGTGGTATGCTTCGTCTAAGGGCTATGAAGAAAACAGGCATCCTCATCGGCTATTTCGCCAAACGAGATGAAGCTCATGAAGCCTTCGGGAAATTGCAGCGGAAGGGTAACCGCGTCGCGTGGGTGAGCAAGAGCGTAGCGGGGAAGGTCCAGACCGGGGATCCCTTCCGCCGGCGCCTGGTTTGGGGCGCGGTGGTGGCGATGATTCTGGCTGGGGCGCTGGCCGAAGCGGTTTCGATGCGGCTTTCGTGGCCGGCGCCGATGCTCAGTCGTTTTCCGGGGTCCCTGCTCCCGGTCCTGGCGGGTGGGTTCATAGGAATCCTGGCCAACGCGGCCTGGATGCGGAGATCGAGGTTCGGCGTCGAGCGGGCGTTGCTTGAAAATCACGCGCGCTGGCTGGTTTCCGGGGAAACCGTAATTATTCTCGAGGGGCCGATCGAAACCCTGCATCTGCCCTTTGCCCTGTTGCTGGCAAGCGGCGAGATCCCGCCGGCGGTCTTTGTTTTGCATCCCCGTCGCGAGAGTATGGCCGGAGAGGACTGGAGCCTTGGGGGGACGCCACTCAACCCGGCGCAGTTGCAGGACCATGCCGAGCGTCTGGCCGCGGAGCATCAGGTGGACCCCAAACCGCCCCGGGACGCCAAATTGCTCCAGCGTCTCGCTCAGGACCTCCGGCGGTTTCGCGAGGCATGCCTGGATCTCTCCGAAGCGTATCGCGTGCATCAATCCGCGCCGCCGACCAGCGAATGGCTCCTGGACAACGAATATATCTTCGAGAGCAACGCCCGCGACGTCCGGCTGAACCTGCCCCGGCGTTTTTACCGGCAGTTGCCGGCGCTCGCCGGCGGGCCCGACTCGGGGCTGCCGCGCATCTACGGCCTGGCGCGGGAACTGGCCTCTTCCACCGACCTGCACCTGGACCAGGAGAACATCCTGGCCTATATCCAGGCCTATCAGTCGGTGCGGCCGCTTTCGATCGGCGAACTCTGGGCCGTCCCCCAGATGTTGCGCACCGCCCTGCTCGAAAACATCCAGCAGCTGGCCCAACGAGCCCTGTCGGAACTGCGGGAAGGAGAGATCGCCGATTTCTGGGCGAACCGGCTCATTACCGCCAACCGGCGAGATCCCAACCAGCTCTTCTCGATCCTGGCGGAACTGACCGAAACCCAACCCCGCCCCAGCCCCTATTTCGCCGCGCAACTGATTGATTACCTTTATGACGAAGGGGCCGCGCTGGCCCCGGTGCAGGCCTGGCTTTCGCGCACCTTCCACAAATCCATGAACGAGCTCAGCTTGCGCGACAAAAACCGCCAGACCCAGGATCAAATATCTATTGGGAACGCCTTTAACAGCTTGCGGCATCTGGCCCTGCTCGATTGGAAGGAATGCTTCGAGAAGCTCTGCGGGGTGGAGCAGACGCTGCGGCAAGATCCCGCCGGCATCTATCCCGAGATGGATTTCGCCACGCGCGACCGATATCGCCGGGTGATCGAGGACCTCCACCGCGGGTCCGGCCGGTCCGAGGAAGAGGTCGCTAAGCTCGCCCTCGAGATGGCAACCCGGGCCAGCCGCGATTCCGGCCAGGATGAAGAGGCAATTCACGTTGGAACTTATTTAATCGGCGAAAAAAGAAAGGACCTGGCCCGACTCCTCGAGGGTCATGAGACTTGGCGTTTCCGCGCCTTGCAATGGGCATATCGTCATCACTCGGCGGTGTACTTCAGCGGGCTGTTTTTTATCAGTGCCGCCTTCATTTTCCTGGGCCTTGGGCTTGGCCTGCGCACCCAAGCCGTCGGGATTCAGATTATCATTGCCGCTCTCTTGTTGATCCCCGCGAGCCAGCTCGCGCTGGAGGGGATGAATTACCTGGTGATGCGGCTCCTGCCGCCGCGCACCCTGCCGAAGATGGATTTCCGGGCCTCCGGGATTCCCGACGCCTGCCGGACGCTGGTCATCGTGCCGATGATGCTGGTGGATCAGGAGACGATCAAGGCCGAGGCGGAAAAGCTGGAGGTCCGTTATCTCGCCAACAAAGAGGCCAATCTACTGTTTGGCCTGTACTCGGATTACCAGGACGCGGCCAAGGCCCATTGTGAAGCGGACGCGCCCCTGCTCGCGGCCATGACGCGGCGCATCCAGGACCTCAATCAGCGTTATGGCGGCGAACGGTTTTTCCTGTTCCACCGGGAGCGGAAATGGAGCGAATCCGAGCAGAAGTATATCGGCTGGGAGCGCAAACGGGGGAAGCTGGAAGAGCTCAACGGCCTGATTGACGGCACGCGGCCCAGCTCCGCCGATCGTCTGGTTTACGTCGGCGACCCGGACCAACTGTCCAACGTCAGGTTCGTCATCACCCTGGACAGCGACACGCAATTGCCGCACGACACCGCCCGCCGGATGATCGAGACGCTGGCGCACCCCCTAAACCGGGCGCGCTTCGATGGCGCCGGCCGGGTCCGGTCCGGCTACACCATCATCCAGCCGCGCGTGAGCCCTTCCCTGCCCAGCGCGAACGGCTCGCCGTTCAGCCGGCTCTTTGCGGATCCCATCGGCATTGACCCCTATACCAGCGCGGTTTCCGACGTCTACCAGGACCTGGCCGGAGAGGGTTCCTATCACGGCAAAGGCATCTATGACGCGCGCGCCTTCAGCCGGGCGCTTTCGGGCCGGTTTCCCGAGGCGACGCTCTTGAGCCATGATTTGATTGAAGGCGCTCACGTCCGGGTGGGCCTGGCCACGGATATCGAGCTTTTTGATGAGTTCCCGCAGGATTACCTGAGTTTCATCAAGCGGCAGCACCGCTGGATTCGCGGCGATTGGCAGATCGCGGACTGGGTTCTGCCGCGGGTCCCAAAACCCGGCGGCGGGCGAGGACCCAACCCGCTCTCGCTGTTCGATCGCTGGAAGATCCTGGATAATCTGCGCCGCAGCTTGCTGCCGGCGGCCAGCCTGGCATTGCTCATGGTCTCCTGGTTGATCTCCGCCCGGGCCGGGTGGATCGCCACCGTGGTGGTCGCCACCCAACTGTTTTTTCACTCCCTGGTGCAGCCTTTCACCTGGGCGATAAATAGTCAGAGTCTCAAGGCCGTCTCGCCCGCCCAAAAAGCCCATGATCTGCTGCGGGTGCTGGTTGAAGCGGCGCTGCTTCCATACCAGGCCTGGGTGGGGCTGGACGCCGTGGCCCGGGTCCTCTATCGAAAACACATCTCGCATCGGGGGCTGTTGGAGTGGACTTCGGCCCAGGTGACCCATGGCGGCGCCCAGGCCAAGGCACCCATGTTTCTGCTTGCAATGGGCCTGGCGAGCCTGTTCAGCGTGATGGTTGGATGCACGGTGCAATGCTTTCGACCGGCAAACTTCTGGGTGGCCGGCCCTTGGCTGATGCTCTGGTTCCTGTGCCCGATGATCGGCTGGCTCCTCACCCGGCGGCCACCAGCGAAGCCGCCGCAATTCCTGCTTCCGGCCGAGGATCGCCAATTCCTTAGGAATGTCGCCCGGCGGACCTGGCGCTATTTCTCGGACTTCGTGACCAAAGAAACCTCCTGGCTGCCGCCCGATAATTACCAGGTCGCCTATCGGGATCAACTGGCCCTGCGGACCAGCCCGACCAATATCGGCCTCTATCTGGTCAGCGTGCTCAGCGCCCATGATTTCGGATATTTAACCGTGGATGAGGTCGCCCGTAAACTGACGCTGACCATGGAGACGATTGATAAACTGGAGCGCCATGAGGGGCATCTGCTCAATTGGTACGACATTCAGACCCTGGCGCCCCTGAAACCGCTCTACGTTTCCACCGTGGACAGCGGCAATCTGCTGGGGGCCTTGTGGGCGCTGGACCCGGGGCTCACGGCCCTGATGCGGGCGCCGCTTTTGGACGGGAAAGCCTTTGCCGGGCTGCGCGACGCCGGCCACGTGCTGCGGCAGGTCATCCGCGATGAGAAGGCCGTTGGTTTTGATGTTCGAGCCCTGGATGAACTGCTGCGCGCGTGGGAATCCCCGCCGGACCGGATCATTGACGCGCTTGACCTGCTCAAGCGGGCGGAGAGTCACCTGCGGGAGTTGTCCGCAAAAGCCGGTGAGTCCGCAGTCGCTCAAAAGGGCGCAGCCGCTCAAAAGGGCGCAGCCGCTCAAAAGAGCGCGGCCGCTCAAAAGAGCGCGGCCGATTGGGCCGGGCGGATGCGGAGCCAACTCGCGGCCTGGCAAAGCCTCGCGGATCGTTATCTCGCCTGGATCGAAATTCTGGGGGAGAAGACGGCCGATGAAGTCGCCGGGCTGGACCCGGCCGCCCTGCCGGCTTTTCGTGAGGCCCTTCAGCACGCGCCCTCGCTTGGGGACCTGGCCCACGGACACGTCGCCTGCCTGGCGTCCCTCCAGGCCATCCGGGAAAAAGCGCCGGAAAGTGCGGCCGCCCTCCGGGACTGGATTGATCGCGTCCTGGCGGCCTTCAATCAGTCGAAATGGCTGGCCGGTGAGACGCTGGCGCAGGCCGAGCGGCTCCGGAAGTCGGGGCGCGAGCTCTCGGCTTCGATTGACATGGGCTTCCTTTATAACGCCGAACGCCGGCTGTTTTCGATCGGGTTTAATGTCTCGGAAGGACGGCTGGACCGCGCCTTTTACGATCTGCTGGCGAGCGAAGCGCGGCTGGGAAGTTTTGTCGCCATCGCCCGGGGAGACATTCCGGTCGAGCATTGGTTTGCCATGAGCCGGCCCTACGGCGCCATCGGCCGGCGCCGGGCGCTGCTCAGCTGGACCGGGACGATGTTCGAATATCTGATGCCGCTGCTTTTCCAGCGCTCCTATGCGAGCTCGCTGCTGGATAAATCCGCCCGGGAAGCCGTGGCGATCCAGATCGCCTACGGCCGCAAGCACCGGGCGCCGTGGGGGATTTCGGAGTGCGCCTTCGGGGACCTGGACCGCGACAAGACCTATCAATACCAGGCCTTTGGCGTGCCGGAACTCGGACTCAAGCGCGGCCTGGCGGACAAGATCGTGGTCGCGCCCTATGCCACCCTGCTGGCGGTGAGCATCGCGCCGCGGGAATCGGTAACGAACTTGAAACGATTGGCCGAGCTGGGACTGCAAGGCGATTATGGGTATTACGAAGCCCTGGACTACAGCCAGCAAGCAAGCCGCGAGGGCGAGCGCGGGGTGATCGTGCGGGCCTATATGGCGAATCACCAGGGCATGAGTTTTCTGGCGCTGACCAATTTCCTTCATGACAATTCCCTCCAGCGCCATTTCCGGTCCGACCCGCGCGTGCGCGCGGTCGAGCCCTTGCTTCAGGAACGCATCCCGAGCCTTCCCCCGCTGCACCAGGTCTCCACGCGGGAGCGGGTCTCGTCGGTGGCGGCCCTCGGCGAAGTCACGCCTTCGGTCAGCCAGTTCGAAACGCCCCATACCACCACACCCAAGACCCAACTCTTGTGCAACGGCCGCTATGGCCTGATGCTGACCAACGCCGGCGGCGGCTATAGCCGGTGGGGAGACTTCGAGATCACGCGCTGGCGCTCGGATCGGACCCGGGACTCTTGGGGGACCTTCTGTTACATCCACGAGGCCGATTCGGACCGGTTGTGGTGCAACACCTATCAGCCGACCGGCGGCAAGGTCCTGGAATATGTAACCAACTTCGCGCTCGACCGGGCGGTGTTCCGGCGCGTTGATTATGGCATTGAGAGTGAAACCGAGGTGGTCGTCGCGCCGGAAGACGACGTCGAGATTCGGCGGATGACGCTGATCAATCGCTCCCTGCGCAGCCGCCGGCTCGAGCTGACCAGTTACATCGAGCTCGCGCTGGCGCCGCACAACGCGGATCGCCAGCATCCGGCGTTCAACAAGCTGTTCATTGAGACCGAGTCCCTGCCGGAACAGCGGGCGCTCCTGGCCCACCGCCGGCCGCGCAGCATTAACGACCCGCCCATCCATGTCGCCCACCGCTTTACGCTGGCCGAGGCCCCGGGTGAAGACTTGCGCTTCGAGTCCGACCGGCGCCGCTTCATCGGCCGCGGTCGAACGCTCGCCCGGCCGATGGGCGCCTTGCAGGAACCCGGCAACAGCCAGGGATTCGTCCTCGACCCCATCCTGAGCCTGCGCCAGGGTTTGACCCTGGGGCCCGGCGAGCGGGTCCAGGTTTCTCTGGTCCTGGCCGCCGGCGAAACCCGCGAACAGGTCATCGGTTTGATGGACAAGTATGGCGATCCCCGTGCGATCGACCGGGCCATGGATTTCGCCTGGGCATCGGCCCAGTTGGAGTTACGCCTGCTCCGGATCCAGCCCGACGACGCGCGCCGCTTCCAGCAGCTGGCCGGCCATCTTTTGTATCCCAATCCGCTCCTGCGCTCGACCGCGGAACGCATTGCGGAAAACCGCAAGGGGCAGGCCGGCTTGTGGACTTATGCCATCTCGGGTGACTTGCCCATTGCCCTGGTCGCCATTAACGAGACCAGGGATTTGAGCCTGGTCCGCCAAATGCTCCAGGCGCATACCTATTGGCGCATGCACGGTCTGATGGCCGACCTGGTGATCTTGAACGAGGAGGCCGGCGGCTATGAGCAGCCCTTGCGCGAGCAACTCGAACACCTGATCCAAGCCCATTCGGCCAATACCGGGGTGGACCGCCCCGGGGGAATCTATTTGCGCAGCGCCGACCTTATCCCCGCCGAAGACCTGGCGCTTTTGCGGGCGGTGGCGAGTGTGGTGATGGTGGCGGCCCGCGGCGCGTTGCCCCAGCAATTGGGCGTGCCGCCGGAAGCTCCCGATTTGCCCGGACCCATGATCGGCAAACGCGACCGCCGGCGGGACCCTTCGGCCGCGCTCCCCTTCCTGGAACTCGCCTACTTCAACAGCCTGGGCGGGTTTACTCCGGATGGCCGCGAATACGCCATCTATCTCGGGCCGGGCATAAACACTCCCGCGCCCTGGGTCAACGTCATCGCCAACCCCGCCTTCGGCGCGCTCGTCAGCGAAACCGGCGCCGGTTTCGCCTGGCAGGGCAACAGCCAGCGCAATCGCCTGACGCCATGGTCGAACGACCCGGTGATGGACCCTGCTTCGGAAGCGATCTATATCCGGGACGAGGAAACCGGGGCCTATTGGACGCCGACCGCATCGCCGATCCGCGAGCAAACCGCTTACCGGGCCAGGCATGGCGCGGGCTACACGGTCTTCGAGCATAACAGCCATGGCCTCGAGCAGGAGCTGACGGTTTTCGTTCCCGTGGATGATCAGGGGGGCGAGCCGATCAAGCTGCAAAGGCTGTTGCTCCGAAACGACTCCGCCCGGCCGCGCAAGCTGGCGGTGACGTATTACGTGGAGTGGACCCTGGGCGAGTCGCGGGAATCCTCCCAGATGCACGTCGTGACCGACTGGGATGACGAAGTCCAGGCCATGATCGCCCGCAACTACTACCATCCCGATTATGCGGACCGAGTGGCCTTCGCGGCCTTGAGCGCGCCCACGGACAATTACACCGGAGACCGCACCGCCTTCATCGGGCGCAACCGCTCGATGGGCAACCCGGTGGCGATGGAGCGAACCAGGCTTTCACGCCGGACCGGAGCGGGCCTGGACCCCTGCGCCGGGTTGCAGGTCACCATCAAACTGGCCCCGGGCGAGCGCGCTGAAATCACCTGCATGCTCGGCCAGGCCCACTCGCTGAAAGAGGCCCATGACCTGGTGCTGGCCTACCGCGACGAGCAGGCGGTGGAGACCGCGCTCCGACAGACCCAGGCGTGGTGGGACGATCGGCTCGGCACGATCCTGGTGCATACCCCCGAACTCGCCGCGGACTTCATGATCAACCGCTGGCTGCCCTATCAAAACCTGGCCTGCCGCGTCTGGGGGCGTTCCGCCTTTTACCAGTCCGGCGGCGCTTTTGGCTTCCGCGATCAATTGCAGGACGTGATGGCGCTGCTTTACGCCGCTCCCGCCCTGGCGCGCGAACACATCCTGCTCGCGGCCGGCCGCCAGTTCAAGGAGGGCGATGTCCAGCACTGGTGGCACCCGCCGCGCGGCGAGGGAATCCGCTCGCGGATCTCCGACGATCTCCTGTGGCTGCCCTTCGTCGTCGCGCAATACGTAAGGGTTACCGCCGATGTGAACATCCTGCGCGAGATGGTCCCCTTTATCGAGGCGCCGACCCTCAAGGACGATCAGGCCGAGAGCTATCAAGCGCCGGCGGTCTCATCGGAGAGGGCCACCCTCTTTGAGCACTGTCAACGCGCGGTCACGCGCAGCCAGAGCTTTGGCGTCCATGGACTGCCCCTGATGGGAACCGGGGACTGGAACGACGGGATGAACCTCGTGGGCGCCGGGGGCAAGGGCGAGAGCGTTTGGCTGGCGTGGTTTCTGGCGGAGGTGCTGAGGGGAATGGCCGAGATGTCCGAGAGCCTGGGCCGGTCCGGCCTGCAAAAGACCCATGAGCAAGACCGGAGTGCGCTGATCCAGCGGGTGGAACGGTCCGCGTGGGATGGCGAGTGGTATCTTCGGGCGACCTTTGACGATGGCTCGCCGCTTGGCTCCAGGGCGAACCTCGAAGCGCGGATTGATTCGCTGCCGCAATCCTGGGCCTGGCTCTGCGGCGGCGCCGACCGGGATCGAGCCGGGGAGGCCTTGGAATCGGCGTGGCGCCATCTGGTTCGCGAGGAAGAGGGGCTGGTGCTGCTGTTCGAGCCTCCGTTTGACCAGGCGGAGCCGTCACCGGGATACCTCAAGGGTTACCCGCCGGGGGTGCGCGAGAACGGGGGCCAGTATACCCATGCCGCGGTGTGGCTGGCCATGGCCCTGGCCCGCAGTGGAGATGGGACCCGGGCGGCGAAAATCCTGCGCCTGCTCAACCCGATCGAGCGCGCCCGCGATCCGGAAACGGTCTGGCGTTACGGGGTCGAGCCTTATGTGGCCGCGGCGGATGTCTACAGCTTGCCCGGGCGGATCGGTCATGGCGGCTGGTCCTGGTACACGGGTTCCGCGGCGTGGATGTACCGCGCCTGGGTGGAAGAAATTCTGGGTCTGAAAGTGCGCGGAGAAACCATGCGGCTCGATCCGGTCATTCCCGGATGGTGGGATGGCTTTCAGATGAGCTGCCGCCACGGTGAAGCGATCTACGAAATTCAGGTCGAGAACCCTGAGCACCGCGAGCGGGGCGTCGCCTTGGTGGAGCTGGATGGTCAGCGGGTCAAGGATGGCGTGATCACGCTGAGTCGCGAGCTGATCAAGCATCGGGTCCTCGTCCGCATGGGAAAACCGGCGCCGGCGGATGGAGATGCCCATCCCGGTGCAGGGGTGAAGGCCAATCAATCCGAATCAACACCGCGGTGATGGCGTTGGTGATTGTGAACCTGGGATTGAAAGTCAAAGTCCCTATTCCTTCGCTGGCCCGAGGCCGGACCATGCCACGCCCTCAAAGTCAAGACCGATACCAGGTGGCGGGTGGGTCCGGGGCCCGGTTCGCGGATGAAGTCCGGTAACCCTGGCGCCATCGCCTCGCGTCAGATGTTCCGGATCAGCCGCTTGGAAACAAAGTGCCCCAGGTCCTGGAAGTAGCGGAGCGAGACCAGCTTGCGCAGGCCGGCCAGGGCGATGGCGCCGACATAGGGCAGCATGAACTTCGGGTTGACGCTCGGGAAGGGCATCCCCAGCCAGGGCCCGATCTGGAGCGACATGTCGCTGGCGGTGGTGAAACATTTGTCAATCCGGACCACCTTGCGCGCGTTATTGATCTGGGCCCGGGCGCAGCTCCCGAGCAGGAAAACCGTCCCGCCCCGGGCGTCAATCTCCTCGTCCACTTTCCCGATCACGAACACCACCGGCTTGGCCGAAGCAAAGACCCCGGGGCCGGCATAGCGCTCATATGAGGCCATCCACATCTTGATCCCCATCACGCACCCGGTCAGGCACTTGTCCGCCAGGCCCTCGCGGTATGGTCCCCAATAAAAGCGCATGGGCGTTTGCAGCCGCTCAAACTCCTTGCTCACGTCCTGCCAGCGGTGGAACTCGTCGTCGTAGGGCATGACGCGCTTGGCCTGTTCATCCAGTTCCGCGACGCTTTTAATATCACCCTCCAGCTTCACGTCGTCGAGGCTGGCCGGACCATAACCACGGCGGACCGCGGCCATCAGATAAGGCACGTCCGTGAGCCCGTATCCCAGCAGCCGCGCGCCCACCAGGTCCACCGCCACCGGGTTCCGGCCCATGAGGACCAGGCCCAGTTTGCGAAGAGAAGGATAGGCCTCATTGCCCACGCCCACTTCAATCGCGTCCATGATCACAAAATCCGGCCACCCCGGCGCGAGCAGGTCCGCGATCTTCTCGTTCAGCATAAAATCATGGCGGATCGAGCGTTCGTCGTCCGAGCAGATGCCCACGTTGAGCTTGACCGCGCCCGTCATGTTCGACACGCAATGGCACTTCAGCCGCGGCAAATACACTTTGAAATCCGCGCGCGCCATTTTCCGGGCCACTCTGAGGTTGTCGTGCACCGCGCCGCCGATAAAAACCGGGTCGCGCCGCTCCTCGTCAATGCAGAAAATGCCCAGCGGCCGCGGCGAGAGCGGCCGGATCCGCTTGAGCTCATCGTAGTACCCCGCAAAGCGGTAACACATCCGGGTCGGGATGCCCACCGCGGACTTCTCGCCCAGGTCCACCCGCTCCACGCCCGGCGACCGCGCCAGCGCCAAGAGCGAGGCCCCCACCACCGCCGCCGGGGTGCAGGCGTCATTGCCCAGCATCCCGGCGGGACCGGCAAAGACCACGTTCGGCTTGACGAAAATTTTTCCGCGCGGCCGAAAATCCAGCGCCGCCATGCCCTCGCACACCAAATTCTCTATCGCCGTCCGGTCATATTCCTCGCACCGCCGAATGTAAACCCTGTTATCCATTTTGTCCTTCCTTTCTCCGCCGGATCAGGGCCGCGGCCGGAGGGCGTTGTCAGCGAAAGGGGTATCGCCCCCATGGGCGGACCGGGT
Organism: bacterium; assembly: GCA_035527835.1. GTDB lineage: Bacteria > RBG-13-61-14 > RBG-13-61-14 > RBG-13-61-14 > DATKZS01 > DATKZS01. The sequence goes on along the minus strand of DATKZS010000022.1, from coordinate 6,515 downwards.
CAGTCGAATTCCAGCTGGTGGCCGCCGGGAGTGAGGGAGAAGGTTTTCTCGACGCCGTGGTTGACCACGATCAGCTCGAAGGGCCGGTCGGCGGAGACGGTGAGGCGGGCGGGCGCGGCGGCGGAGGCGCGCGCCGCGCATACGAGCGAGACCGTGATGTCGCCGAAGCGGAAGCGCTCCATCCCGAAGCGGTCGGTGCGGTCGAGCCGCCAGGTAAGCCGGCGGTTGATCGCGTCCGCACGCAGCCCGATAACGTTCTCGATGAGCATGGCGATCGGTCCACAGCCGGTCCAGCCCACGAAGTCCGGGCGCGCCTGGCCCAGGCCCCCGGGGTTGGTGCCGGGCGCGGGGAGATCGGGAGCGTAGAGCTCCCAGACCGTGCCGGTCGTCTGATAGACCTGGTACACCTCGCCCAGGTATCGCAGGGCCGCCTCGCGGGCGAAGTCGTCGTGGCCGCTAAGCGACAGCCCGCGGATGATGGCGTAGTTGGTGGGGGCCCAGACCCCGCCGTGCCAGTAGCCGCCGGCGGGGTTGTAGAAACGCTGGTCTGCGGCGAGGGTGGGAAAGACGTTTAAGCGCCAGAAGGAGTTGGGGTCGCGCAGGTTGGCGATGAGCTTCTCCTCCTGGCGGGGGCTGGTGATGCCGGCGAGCAGGGGCCAGAAGCAGCCCGCGGTTTTCCACTTGACCTGGCGGCCGCGGTTGTCCACGTCGTAATAGAGCCCGTCCTCCTCATTCCACATCCACTGGTTGATGAGGGCGCCGATCGCGGCGGCGCGGGCGCGAAATTGCGCGGCCTTGTCCCCGCGGCCCAGCACCTCGTTCATGGTGGCGAGGTCGTTATACTGCATGACCATCTGGGAGGACATGTCGACCCAGCCCGAGCCCCGGCGCGGGGTGTTGTCCATGCCCGAGCCCAGCCCGTTGTTCCAGTACAGGCCGTGGGCGGTGGGCTTTTTGCGGGCGGTCTCGAGCCATTCGGTATATTTTTCGAGAACGGGCGCCACCGCCTCGAGCCGGGCCTTATCGCCGGTGAGGCGGAAGCTTTCCATCTCGGCCCAACTGAAGAGGGGCGGATTCACGGCCTGCCGGCTGCTCTCGGAGTGATGGTCCCGCCCGTCGGTCTCCCAGATTTCGCGGCAGATGAAGCCGCTGTCGTGCTGGCTGGCGTAGAAGTTGTCGAGCGACTGGATTGCGGGGAAGACGTGGTGGCCGTAGCGGGCGAACATCACCATGAAGATGGTGTCCCACTGGAAGATATTGGGGTTGAAGGCCTCGTCGAGGTAGTTCGATACGAACCCGTTTGAGGGGGTGGGCTTTTTGAGGTGGTCGAAGGCCAGCCTCCAGCAGAACCAATAAAGCTCGACCAGCTCGGGGCTGCCGTCGAGGACCGGAACCGGCAGGAGGTCCTGGGAGGCGGCGAAGCCGGGAAGCGGCTCGTCAATATAGACTTTTTTGGGGAAGTACCGGCCGCGGGCGTCGTCCTTTCCGCCCCTCGCGTCCGCCGCCACCAGGCACAACATCAACAACAGACTTAAAGAGGCCGCCGCCTTCCCACGCATTGTCATTCACCTCCGTATTGCCGCCGGGCGGCGCCGGCCCCCGGCCGGTCCAACATTATCCGGAGCCTGATTGTCCCCGCCCCCGTCTCGGCGATGGGCCGAAAATCCCATGAGTGGCGATGTGCAGGCAAAAGAGCGCCCGGCGGGCGCGCCCAACAGAGCCAACCTTGGCCAAACCATAGCGCCTGATGGGGGCGCTGTCAACACTATTATCGGCTTTTCGTCCCCAAGCATAGGGGCATATCAGGCTCCGGGAAGGCCGGAAGCGGCAGCCTGCGCGCTCCAGGGAAGCCGCGCCCAATTCACTCTCATCATACCCACCCCAGCATCGTGGCCAAGATGAGGTGGCAGGCAAGGGCCAGGGCGAGGAGGATGAAGGCGCCCCTCCGCTTGGCTCTCAGCGAGGAGTGGTCGTGGAGCCAGGCCAGGCCGAGCGCGGGCGCGCAGTAGGCGATCGCGATCAGATACACGTGCGGCCAGCGCCAGAACCACCAGTCCCAGACGAGGAGCCCGCATTGATTCAGGATTATTTCCACGAACAGGGCGAGCAGTCCGCCTCCGATCGGGATCAGGATGCGGTTGGGGAGGCCCAGGATTTTCAGGGTCGGGTCCCGGGGCAGGACCTTGACCAGGAGGAGGCCGGCCAGGGAGAAGAAGAGGGTGATCTCGAGGTTGAGGCCCGCGTAGATCTCGAACGCGGTCGGTCCCGGCGTGCTCCAGAGCGGCGCGAATTGAGTGAAGTGGAGGATGGCGCCGTTGAACATCTCCCAGATCATCTCTCCGGCCCAGGTGCCGATGCCGAGCCAGACCGCGCTCCAGTTCCGCTTCTCGATCTCGTTTAAGTAAATGTAGAAGACCAGCGCCAGGAGCGGGATGACATACCACTGCATCTGATCGGTCTGGCGCAAATTCGCAAGCGCTTGCTGGGCGGCCGGGGTCATGATCAGTCCTCCTGAGCAATGAAACGGCCAATGATTTATGGGAGCGCCTGGTCAGGAGCGATGATCGCGGGCGAAGCCGGCGCCCCCTGGGATCGTCCCTTGATTATTTCCCCTGATACTGGACCAGGCGGCCGGCCGCGAGGTCTTCGGCGTCCTGGAGCATGCGGGGGAGGTCGAGCCCATCGTATTTGGCGACCAGGTCATTCACATATTGGCTCATGCCGGTCACGGCGTCCGCGGAGGCCATGGTGACGCCGACCGCGGCCAGGTCCACGGCCCGGCCCTGAGGATAGGACAGCCGACTGCCCTCCCGGATGTCCCGCTTGGCCGCGGCCATGGCCAGCGGGGCCCGCCGGGAGAGCGTTTGCGCCAGCTCCATGACCCGGGGCATGAGTTGGTCCAGCTCCATTGCTTCATGGATCAAACCCATGGCTTGGGCCTCCTCCGGGGTGTAGAGCTTTCCGGTCAGCAGCATCTCCAGGGCCTTGGCCTCGCCCACCACCCGGGGCAGGCGCAATGGGGTCCCGGTGCCGCCGGGGATGATCCCGACCAGGACCTCGGGCAGCCCGATCCGGTAATGCGGTCCACGGGCCATGAAGCGGAAATCGCAGCAGAGGGCGACTTCGCACCCGCCGCCCAGGGAGAGGCCGTTGATGGCCGCGATGGCCGGCTGAGGCAGCGTGTCGAGAAGGTCCAGACATCGGGCCCAATAATAGATGCCCTGCTCGCCCGGGCTGCGGCGCGCGAAGGCCCTGAGCAGAATGCGGTCCACGACCGGATGCCGGTGCGCCAGGGCAATCGCCCGGGACATGAGCCGCGCCGTGAGGTCGTTTAGGCGCGCCGGGGGCTTGGGAGCGAGACGGGCGTACTCGATCAGCTCCGATACGTCGTAGTGGGTGAGGAAGGAATCGGGGAATCCGCCGGTCAGGACCAGCGCCCGCACCGCAGGGTCCTGCCGCACCCGGATGAGCTCGGCATAGAGTTCCTTGAGCATCCGATGGGTAATGAAATTCTTGGGCGGATTGGCAAAGGCAATCGTCTCCACCGCGCCGGCTCGCGTGACTTTAATCTGTTCGGTCATATATCGTCTCCCCGTTCTTAAACATAAGGGAATAATCAGACGCTTTCAATCTTCTCCCAAAGAAATTCAGACCTACTTTGAACATTTCCCGAAACTGGCAGCGGAATTTCCTTGGGACATAAGTCTAACCCATCCGCCGGCGTTTCACGACCGAGGACGCCAGGATAAAACTAAGAAGATTGTATCCGTCAATATAGATGTGGCGGCGCACTGGAAACAAGAAACCGGAAACTTCCCCGGAACACAGACAAAGCCGGGCCTGCCATCGGAACAGGCCCGGCGGTCGCGGGTTAAATCCATCTCTTGATCGAGGAAAACTATTTTCGCCGGCTCTCGCCATCACCAGGGGGACGGTATTTTGGCCGCCTTGGTGTGGCAGGCGTAACAGTTCTCGACCACGATGCGGGGCGGGGGCAGGGGCTTCCCGGTCATCCAGCTCTTGGACTCGAGTCGCTTGGTGATGTCCTGGTTGAACTGCTTCAGGTCCTTGTAGGCGTTGTTGAAGAGGGTCTTGTCAATGGGGTCGCCGTCCTGGTTGGTCTCCGGGATGTTCCGGGGAATTGACTCGATGTAGGGCTTGAGTACGGTGAAGCAGTACATTGCCTTGTCCCATTCCTGCGCCTGGAGCAGGGGCCCGGCCTGGCGGTAGATCTCGTAGATTTCGTGCATGGAGTGGGTGAGGACCTTGAACTTGGTGTCAATTCTGAAGTCGGTGGGGATGTTGTAGGCGGAGTGGCATCCGACGCAGGTCTGCATCATGGGGTCGAGCTTTCCGGCGGGGACGTCGGCCCATTTCTTGTTCTTGAGGTTTTGGCGGACGTCGGCGGCGAACTGGTTGAGCTGGCCGATGCTCTTGACGTAGGCCTCCTTGTCAAAAGGCTTGCCGTCCTGGAGCGCGTCGGGCATGTGGTCCTTGGAGAGGTTGGTGAAGATCTCCATGACCTGAAGGTCGGCGTCGGCCATGGCCATGTCGCCCTGGTCAAAGGCCTTGCGGGCCTGGGTGTAGCGCTCGAAGACCTCGTGCATGTAGTAGGTCAGCCAGCCGTACTCGTTGGTCGGGTAAAGATTCTCCTCCGCCTTGATCGCGCCCGGCTTGATCTTGACGTCGCCGGCGGCGGCCGGCCCGGCGGGCGGCATGGCCCAGACCATGACAAAAAGCGCGGCCAGTACGCAGATGATTCCCGCTTTAAGGATGATTGCCCTGTTCCTCATGACTTAAGCCCCCTTTGAAAGTGTTGTGAATCCGAGATCCCGTGTGGCTTCTCCGGCCCTTACCATAGATTCACGGGCCGGAAAATGCAAGCTTATTGTAGAAATACCGGGCGCGGTTTGTCAACTCCCCGATTCCCGGCCCTTGATGCCGCAGTCTCATCCCCTGCTCCGGCCTTCACGGCGTCCCTTTCACCTTGGCCTTGATGCTCTGCTCGTCTTGGCCGGTCACTTCGAGGCGTCCGGCCTGGAACCGGTTCTGGGCGAGCCACTGCGCCACCACATCGGTAGCGGCGGTGGTCGTCACCTTGAACTCGATCTCTCCCGCTCCCATGCGGGCCAGCTCCACGGCCTTGACGCCGGGCCCTTCCTCGCCAAGCTTCAACTCCAGGTCCTTCATCGCGGGGTAAGAGCTTATTCCCCTGACCGTGAGCGAGATTTGCCGCTCCTGTCCGGGCTGGAACCTGGGAGTAAAGGCCCGGAACAGCGCGGCCGCGGCCTTTTCCCCGGCCTCGCCGCACACCGCGGCCATCTGTTCCTCGCGGAAAGGGATGCCCCTGGTCTCAAATACCGTCGTTACCTCGTCGTTGAACACCACCTCGCCCTTTTCCACGTCCGCGGCGGCGATCTTGATGGAGACGCGGGTGGACACCTTGTCCTTTTTCGGCGGGGCCGCGCTTTCGGTGCCGGCGTCAGCCAGCCCCACCACCATGGCGCCGGCGCCGAACTTGTCGCGGAGCTCGGAATACAATTGCTTTTTCTCTTCCTCTCCGCCGGGGTTGATGATCCGGGAGACGTCACCGGCGGACTGGCCGGCGGCCGGGGGAAAAGCCGGGAAGCCGTACTTTTCGAGGCGGGCCACGATGGCGGCCTCGCAAACGTTGAACCGGCCGCGGGCCTCGGCGGCCTTGTTCCAGCCGCTCTTCATGGGTTCGGCGCCGATCTTTCCGGCGGCGGCCACGAACACCTGGGGCATGGCGCGGGCGGGCAGGAGCCGGATCGTCTTGAGCGCGGGGGCGAGCTTCACGAGGTCCAGGTCGGCCTCGATGTCCACGATCCATGAGCCGGCCTCGGTCCGCTCGTTCTCGACCTCCCATGAGCTCACCCACTGGTCGGGCCTGGCCACGAGCTGGTCCAGCTCCTCCTCATGCTCCGCGATGATGGTGGGGGGAGTATTGAGCGACACGTAGGCGAGCACCGCCTTCTTCTTCGCGTCCAGGAGCGCGGCCTCCCGGGCCTCGTCCTTGCTCACGCCCTTCAGGGACGCAACTCCCTGGGCCTTGACGGACCAGGTCTTGTCGCCGGCGGCCGGCCTCATCATCGCGGCGGGGGCCGGGGCGAGGTCCACGATCTTTTCCGCGAAAGCGGGCGAGGCCGCGAGGGCCAGCGCGGCCATGATGATGATTCGACTGCGATTCATGGATAAATCCTTCTTTTAGAAGCCGGAGAATTTTTTCGGACAGGATTAACAGGATTTCACTCTTGTCCAAAATAGGCCGTAAGAAAACCGCCAAGACGCCACGAGCGCCAAGGATCGCCAAGTAAAACCTGATGTTTCTTTGCGGCCCGGCAAAGAACAGCTCCGGAGCGTTGGCCCCAACCGGCTTGGCGAACCGGCCGACGGGAGCGCCAAGCAAGAAACATTCGCACTCAAGCCTTCTTAAAATCGTGTTAAAAAATAATCCTTGGCGCTCTTGGCGTCTCCTATGAATAAAATTGTCAAGT
>DATKZS010000021.1:0-22094 GCA_035527835.1 bacterium | reverse complement strand
GAGGCTTGGGGCTTGGGGCTTGAGGCTTGGGGCTTGGGGCTTGAGGCTTGGGGCTTGGGGCTTGGGGCTTGAGGCTTGGGGCGTGGGGCGTGAGGCTTGGGGCGTGGGGCTTGGGGCGTGGGGCTTGAGGCTTGGGGCTTGAGGCGTGGGGCTTGGGGCTTGAGGCTTGGGGCTTGGGGCTTGAGGCTTGGGGCTTGAGGCTTGAGGCTTGGGGCTTGAGGGCGCGGCCTGGATCCGTTTTCTTCCTCAAGCCTCAGGCCTCAAGCCCCACGCCCCACGCCGCATCCCCGGCCAACCTGTGAAGAGGTGCTGAGATTAAATGGACCAACGTTTAAGAGCGCTCGATTATTTGTTCCGTCCACGTTCCGTGGCGTTCGTGGGGGCCACGGAGAAGCTCCAGAAATGGGGCTTCATCGTGTTCAACAACCTGATCACCGGCGGGTACGAGGGCAAGCTCTACCCGGTGAACCCGGGCCGCGAGACCGTGCTCGGCCTCACGGCATACCCGTCGGTGCGCGATATTCCCGGCGAGGTTGACCTTGCCGTGTTCACGGTGCCGGCCAGGGAGGTCCCGGCCGCGCTCGACGACTGCCTGATGAAGCGGGTGAAGGCGGGCGTGGTGATCAGCGCCGGGTTCAAGGAGCTGGGCGGCGAGTGGGCGGACGTGGAAATGGAAATGGTGAGGAAGGCCCGCGCCGGGGGCATGGTGCTGGTCGGCCCGAACGGCCAGGGCATCTGCAATCCCGCCGCGAAGCTTTTTGCCTGGATGCCGCACCTTTATTTTCCGCGGCCGGGGAAGGTGGCGGTGATCTCGCAGAGCGGGAACGTGCAGGGGATCCTGGTGGAGGAGGTGCAGAAGGCCGGGTTCGGGGTCTCGAAGGGGGTGTCGAGCGGGAACGAGGCGGACCTGCGCTCGGAGGACTATTACGAGTATCTGGCGAACGACCCGGAGACCGAGGTGATCCTTTCTTACATCGAGGGCGTGACCGACGGCCGTCGGTTCATCGAGGGCGCGCGCCGGGCCGGCGCCATCAAGCCGATCATCGCGCTCAAGGGCGGGCGCACGAGTTCCGGGATCAGCGCGGCCCGCTCGCACACGGGCGCGATGGCGGTGGACGACCGCCTGTTCGAGGCGGCGTGCCGGCAGGCGGGCATTGTGCGGGCGCGGACCATGGACGAGGCCGGGATCATCGCCGGCTCGTTCCTGAACCGGCCGCTGCCGCGCGGCAAAAGGGTCGGGATCATCACCGGCGGCGGCGGGCTCGGAGTGGTGGCGGCGGACACGTGCGCCGAGCTGGGGCTCGACGTGGTGAAGCTGTCGGAAGGGACGCTCGCCAGGATCGGCGCCATGATGCCGGCCTGGTGGTCGCCGGGCAATCCGGTGGACCTGGTGGCGGGCATGAACTTCCAGGTGGTCATGCCGGTAATGGACCTGCTCATGAAAAGCGGCGAGATTGATTCCCTGCTGCTGCTCTTCATCGGCCCGCCCCGCAGCAAGGAGCAGGAGCAAGCCGCCAGGAACCCCCAGACCGAGCAGCTCCATAAAATGTGGAAGGCCATGTCCAAAATGTTCGCGGCCTTCGGCGACGCCCTGCTCAAGAAAATGCGCGAGCTCCGGGTCCCCATCTACGTCGTCTCCAACTTCAACCCCGCCGGCGAGGCCGGCAACGGCGTGCCCGGGCCGGACCACGTCTCGCTCTTTCCCACCATCGAATCCGGCTGCGCGGCCATCAGCGCGGGGGCAAGGTATCATGAATGGAAGGAAGGGCAAGGCCGCGGCACATTTTAATTGGTGCGAGTTTCAGCGGACAATGGTAGGCGGGACACTTTTGTCCCGCGCTCCCTGACCCTCAGGGGCGATGGCCCGACAAGAGTGTCGGGCCCACCGCTCCGGTGGTCCGCTGCCCCGCATGAAGATTAGCGTCACTCTAACGAGGCGATGACCATGACTGAAGGCTCCAGGCCTAAAAGTTTTATTTTGGCCCGCGCATCCGGGTTTTTCTGGACGTTCGCGGAGCGGGGAGAGCTGTTCGGCCGGGCGACCTTTTTATGGACCCTGGTTTTTCTGGTCAACCTGCAAATCTACCTGGTGCTCACGAAGATCATCATCCCCTCCGACGCGGCCCGGGCCTATTTCTCCCCGGATAACCTCGCCTTCTTCGTGGCGGTGATGAAGTGGTATCTCTTGTGCGGCGTGCTTGGGTACATCTCGCTCCCGATTCTCAAAGTCACGCAAAACAACATGAGCGACACTTATTTGGGCTGCTCCATCGTGCTGGTGGTTGCCAACTTCATCCACATCTGCCTGTTCTTCGGCGGCATGATCGGACTCCTCGCCCCCTTGTTCCTGTTAATAACCATCACTTACCTAAGCATCTTCATGAGTCCGCGCATCGGGCGCTGGGGCCTGTTCTGCTCGGTCACCATGTACCTGGGCGCCGTCGGACTCAGCCGGCTGGGCTACATCCCCGACATGTCGGTCATCCTGGACCGGGTCACGTTCAAGGAGTTGTTCACCGCCCCTACCCTGGTGATAACGTTTTCCCTGATCATAGCCTTCACCATGATATTTTTCGAATACTTTATTATTTATATCGTGGGCCTGCTCAACTACAGGACCAAGCAGACGCTGCGCTTGAACGAAGAATTAACGGCCTCGAACCGCAAGCTCCGGGAACTGGACGTGATGAAGGACAACTTTCTTTCATTGGTCTCGCACGACCTGCGCACGCCCATGACCAGCATCGAGGGCTACGCCTCCATCATGCTGGAGCGGCTGGGCCGATTCAGCGAGCAGGACCAGAAATTATCGCTGGAGATCATCGTCAAGGAAAGCCAGCGCCTTGCGCGCCTGATCAACGACCTGCTCGACTTGCAGCGGTTCGCGGCGGGCAAGATGGAGCTCGACTTCCAGGACCTGGACCTTAGCCGGCTCGCGCGCGAGTCCGCGGACCTGTTCCGGGGAGCGGCCTATTCCAAGAAAATCAGCCTGGAGACGGCCCTGCCCGATACCGCGGTGTGGGTCAGCGGCAACGCCGACCGGCTCAGCCAGGTTATGGCCAATCTGCTCTCCAATGCCGTGAAATTTACTCCGGCCAACGGCCGTGTTATACTTTCGATTGCAATGCTGGCCGGTGAGGAGCGGCCGCGCGTCAAGGTTTCCGTCTCCGATACCGGCCCGGGCACTGCCCCCGAGCTCCGGCGGGGCATCTTCGATAAATTTCAGCAGGTGGACAAGTTCACCCGGCCCCGGGAACATGGCGCCGGAGTGGGTCTTGCCCTGGCGCGTGAGATCATCGAGGCCCACGGCGGCAGGATCGGGCTCGCGGACGGGAGGGGCCAGGGCAGCGAATTCTATTTTATTCTGGACGTCAAGACCGGGAGGGATCAAGGTGAAGAAAATCCTGATCGTGGACGATGACGCCAATGTCCTCCGCCTGGTGCGCATGAGCCTGGAAGACGAGGGCTACGAGCTGCACGAAGCCGAGGACGGAGAGGGCGCGCTGGAGATGGCGGGCCGGCTCAAGCCGGACCTGGTGGTCCTCGATCTGATGCTCCCGGACAAATGGGGCTATGCGGTGTGCGAGGAAATCAAGAAGAACCCCGAGACGCGGCGCACGCTGGTCCTGATCCTGACCGCGCGCGGCAGCTCGCCCTCCCGGGCGCTGGGCGACCTCAAAGGCGCCGATGACTACATGGTCAAGCCGTTTCAGCCCCGCGTGCTCCGGGAAAAAATCAGGAAGCTCCTCGGCCGCGACCGGGCTTGAGGTTGAGGGCCGGGAAGCCCGAGGATGCGGAGGAATTATGGGCCGGAACAGGAAGGATCTGCCGTGACCGATCAACATCCTGAAGATAAGGGGCCGGGGATCCGCAATTCGGGGATCAGCGACCTGGACCGGAGACTTTTAAGCCGGGCCTCCGGATCGTGCAGCTATGCCGAGTGCGCGAGACTGCTGGACCAGGGCGTGAACGCGAGCGCCCGTGACGAGGAAGGCTCGACGCCGCTGTTGTGGGCCGTCCTCTCCGGCAAGCGGGAAGTGGTCGAGCTCATGGTCGAGAGGGGCGCCGACGTCAACGGCCGGAACCTCGAGGGCGAGACGCCGCTGCATTGGGCCTCGACCACCGGCAACACCGTGATCGCGGAGTACCTGTTGTCGCGGGGCGCCGACGTGAATGTCAAGGACATGTTCGGGGTCACGCCGCTGCGCTCCGCGATCCTGAACGAAGACACGGACATGATCGCGCTGTTCCAGCGGCACGGCGGCTCGACCTGAGCGCCGGCGGCTGCGCCACAGGCCCCGGGCGGATTATCCGCCCTTCCTCGCCCGCGTTATCTTCCCGGCCCGCCTGGCGCGGGATCACTGTTTTTCCCTGCGTCCCAGCGTCTGCTCGAACCCGGTGTGCTTGCCCGCGTAGTCGTCCCAGAAGGCGCAGCGGGCGGCCATTTGCGCGGGCTCGGTCTTGATGGTTGTGTCGAGGACGAGAAGCTCCTGGGTCTCTTGGTTGAATTTGGGCCAGGCCGCGAGGCCGGGGCCGTTGGGGTCGCCGGTCCGGGCGAAGTTGGTCCAGTATTTTTGAATGGTATGGGCCAGCGGCCGGGCCGCGGCGGCCCGCGCCTCGTCGTAAAGGAAATTGAGCGTCGCGCCGTCGAACACGTTGAACACGAACGGGACCTCCATGCCGTGCATGGCGTGGATGTGGTCGCCGTATTTCATGCCTTCGTAATCGAAGCGGTAGAGGTACGCGTCCGGGAACTCTTGGGCCGCGGAGGCGAGCCCGAGATAGGTGGGGCAGGCCAGGGTGGAGTCCGTATAGAGCTTGCCATAGGCGAGCCGGGGCTTGTTCTCGAACTCGGACAAAGGATAGAGCGCCGCGAGACGGTCCGCCTCGTCCCGCGTCAGCGCAAGATAATTTTTCAGGCGGCGTTGGTACTGGAAGGGCAGCGCGCGCCAGAGACGGGGCCGGAACCAGAGCACCGCGTCCACCTCGTTCTTGCAGAAGCCGGCGAGCAGGGGGACCCGGTTGTAATTGCCGGCGCGGATCATGGAGAGCGGGGTGCCGGTGAGGAGGCAGCCGTCGTGGTGGGGAGCGTAGGGCATGCCCTCCTGGTACAGCACGCCGATCCCTCCCATGATTTTTTCCGCGGAGGCGGCGCGCAGACAGGCGAGGTCGGAGGACGGGCAATGGACGCGCCGGGCGATGATCTTCTCGTGCTCGTAACCGGCTTCCAGGTCCTCGCTCTTCTGGCAGCCGCCGGACTCGATGATGGCGCGCTGGAACATGCCGCGGTTGAGCGGCGTGGCCAGCATGGTGCAGACGGACCAGCCGCCGGCGGACTCGCCGAAGATGGTGACGTTAGCGGGATCGCCGCCGAATTTCGCGATGTTGTCATGCACCCAGCGGAGGGCCGCGACCTGGTCGAGCGAGCCGTAGTTGCCCGTGCTCTGGTTCGGGTCCTCCGCCCGGAGCTGCGGATCGGCCATGAAGCCGAACGCCCCGAGCCGGTAATTTAACGTCACTACCACCACGTCGCCGGCGTCCGCGAGCCGCGTGCCGTCGAAATTCAGGCCGGTCCCGCCTTGGCCGCCGCTGCCCATCACGTAGCCGCCGCCGTGGATCCAGGCCATGACCGGAAACACGCCGGACTTCTTCGGACGCCAGACGTTCAAGTAAAGGCAGTCCTCCGACATCGTCCCCTTCTTGCCCGTGACCTGCATGCAGGTCTTGCCGTATTCCAGCGCGTCGCGCGCGCCGTCCCACCCGGCCGCGGGCGCGGGCGCCTTCCAGCGCATCTCTCCCACCGGCGGCGCCGCGTAGGGGATGCCGCGCCAGACGCACACCTCGTTATGAGGATTGGTCATGCCGCGCACCAGCCCCGACGCCGTGGCCACCGGCTCCGCGCACAGGTCCGCGGCCGACGCCGCGCCGGCAAAGGCCGTGAGCGCGATCAATACCAGACCAAAAACTCCCGCCGCCTTTTTCATTATCCGCCTCCTTGCTCCGCGGTTGATTGGTTAATGATGCCCCTCTTTATAAATGGAATCAAGGGCCGGGCGGGAGGCCTGATTGACACGCGCGATGGCGGCCGGTTTAATATTGTTGCTGACTAAGAGGAGAAGTAACAATGAGCAAGAAGACAGTAGCGGCAATTTTCGGCGCGGCGCTCCTTATATTGGGCGCGATGTTATTGCTCCCGCAGGCATCGAGCGGAGAGCCGGGCAGGGCATCGCCGTATCTTGCGGACGCGCCGTGGCCGGTGATGCGGGCGGATTTAAAAAACACCGGCCGGTTCCTGGTCCCGGACTGGCGCCGGGCCCCCGGAGCGCCGGAGCGGCCCGTGTTCTTCCATACCGGGAACGGCGTGTTCTCCACGCCGGTGATAGACGGAAAAGAGCGCGTGTACGTGGGCAGCGCCGACCATTACTTTTACGCGTTCGACCCGGCCAGTAACCAGGTGCTCTGGAAGTATGACGCGCTCGAGCTGATTGACTCGGCCGCCGCGCTCTCGAGCGACGGCCGGGTCTACGTGCCGGCCGGCGGCGCCATTTTCGCCCTGGACCTCGCCGGCAACAAGCTGTGGGCGTTTGACGTGACCACCAACCGGCCGGAGGGGCTTTACACCTTTGGCACCAATTTCTGGTGGGAGGGCAACGTCGTGGTCGGCCCGGACCATAATGTTTACGCCGGCAACGACGACTTCTTCTTCTACAGCATCCGGCCGGAAGGGACCATGAACTGGGCGGCCCGCACCGGGTTCCTGATCTGGTCCGTGCCGGCGTTTGGCGACGACGGGACCATGTTCTTCTCCGGCTTCGACATGCGCCTGTACGCGCTCGACCGGAACACCGGCAAGATCAAGTGGAAAAAGAACCTCAAAAACCCGCTGGTGGCCTCGCCCGCCCTCGGCCCGGACGGGACCATTTACCAGGGCAGCTTTGACGGGAACCTCTACGCCCTCGATCCCGGCCGCGGCAAGGTCTTATGGACCATGAGCACCTTGAGCCACATCTACGCCTCCGCGGCGGTTGACGGAAAGGGCAGGGTCTATGTAACGTCCACCGACGGGTTCCTGTATGCGGTGGACGGCATGACCGGCGAGGCGCGGTGGACCTTTTACACCGGCGACGCGGTGCGCTCATCGCCCGCGCTGGGGCCGGACCCCGAGGGCCTTAGTGATTACCTCATCTACTTCGGCGGCGGGCAGGGCGGCATTTACGCGATTGACCCGGAGGGCCATAGGCGCTGGTCGCTCGACACCCTGGCCCTGGTCCCGGGCATGGACTATCCGAACCTGAACGCCTCTCCGGCGCTCGGCCGCTCGGGGCTCGCCATTGCCAACGCCAACGGCGACGTGTTCTACGTGCCCTATGATTATTATCTTGAGGCCGGCGCGGCCGGAGTGAGCCGCGACCCGTCGGAGGGGTATCGCGAGGAAGGCGCGCGGTGGCATTACGTGTCGCCCGGCGGGCTGATTGACAAGGAGTCCGTGGATGGAGAAGCGTCGCTCTCGATCCATGCCGGCCAGGTGATCATGCTGCGGCCGGCGGTGGTGGAGAACGGCCGGATCGCGCGCACCCTGCTCGACCCGGCCTCGGTCAAGGTGGAGGCGTCGCCGCCGTTTAAGCACCGGGTGGAGGTCTTCGGCGACAATAAGACCGTGGCGGTGGTCCCGGACGAGCTCCTGGATCCCGGCCGCGACTACTCGCTCGCAGTGTCGGCGCGGTACGTGGACAAGACGGGCGGCGGCGGAACCGTGCGGGGAACGGCCAAGCTCCAGGTCGAGAGCGCAAACGAAGGCAGTCACTTAATAAAGGGGAGCGGGAGCCCTCTCCCGCTCCTTCCCCTGCTCACCGAATCCAGCTCCTTCGTCATCACCCACATGGCCTTTCCGCAGCCGCCCATCATACCGAGCCTTGACCAGATCGGCATCGCGATCATGCGCATCCCGTTTTCCATCGTCGAGGCCGACCGGCGGCGCGACACCTTCGTGGCGTGGGGAGTGCAGAAGTATGGCGCGAGCGCGGGCGGGGAGGAGCAGGGCATTCCTGACTCGCGCGTTCTTTTCTACGCCCTTTCCGGCAAGGTGCGGGACGATTATTTCATGATGGAGTCGCTGAGCTGCTTTTTCGAGGAGTCGTCGTTCCCGTTTCCGCTGGACCGGTTCCGTTTTTCCGGGCGCATGCTGGCGGACGGGAGCGTGGCCAGGGACGCGAGCCTGTGGGCCGAGCTGGATCCGCCTTCCATGCTGGACACGATCAGGAACCTGAGCGTGTCGAGCGAGCAGGCGAGCTCGGGGAAGCAGAGCTGGGTTGGCGGCGCACTCTCCGGCGGCGGGGATACGGGCTTCTGGGACGCGGCGCTGGTCTCGGGTCCGACGGTGGCCGGCTACATTTCGCATCACATCTGGCGGCCGTGGGACCTGTACAATTACCAGGGCCGGTTCGTGGCATCGGGCACGTTCCGGATGGCGGCGCTCCCTGCCGGCGACGCGGCCCCGCTTCCCGGCCTTGCCGTGAAGAGCTTAAGCTACGACCCGAAGAAGCGCGAGGTGACGGGCGCGGTCATAAGCGATGAGAAGCGGCCGGGCCGGGTCGCCCTAGCCATCCTGCTGGTGGACATGGAGAGCGGTAAGCCGGTGGCCATCAACTACAACACCGCCACCCGGCGGTATCTGCTCCCGGACGGGACCAGGCGCACGATCCTCACCATCCCCAAAGATCTTCAGCTCAAGAAGGGAGGCACGCGGGCGTACCTGATGGTGGACCTGTTCCCGGCGCGGAAGATGGAATTTTAGGCGACTATTTTCAACTAGAGCCGGTTTCATGACCCTTTCAAGAAAAAGAAACAAGGATATTAAGGATAATCAGGATAAAAAAACCCCCTGGATTTATCCTTGAAATCCTTGACATCATTGTTTTTTTATCTTCGGGCTTGGGATGATGGCGCTGGTTATGAAACCAGTTGTAATAAAAAAGAGGTCGCGTGTCATGAAAAAAATCGCCCCGCATTTTTTGGTTCTTGCCTTGCTGTTGCCTGGCGGCCCGGCCCGGGCTGACGAGCTGTTCTGGCGCCTCATCGCGCCGCCGAAATTCCACGAGGAGATTCCGTTTCATGAGCCGGTGCTGGACGCGGAGGGCAAGCTCCTGCCCTGGACCTCTTATGACCGGGTCATGGCGCTTTCCATGGACTTCATCGCTGCCTGTCCGCGGGACGGCGCGACCGGATTGCCGTGGTACGAGCAGTACAGCGACTTCCGCGCGCCGGACATGGAGCCGGAGCAGTGGCCGCACAACCCGGCGGGGCTGTACGGGATGATGGTGGAGACGGTGGCGCGGTACTGGGCGTACACCGGGGAGCGGAAGTGGATCGAGCTCGCGCGCCATCCGCTCGACCACTTGATCGCGGAGTCCACGCCGCCGGACTTTGCCTGGCCGCGCGTGCCCTATGCCTCGGCCGACAACTCCGGCCATTACCGGGGCGGGTCGCACGAAGGAATTGACGGGATCGAGCCGGACAAGGTGGGCCAGGCCGGCGCGGGCTACGTCAGGTTCTACCAGCTCACCGGCGAGGAAAAATATTTAAGAGAGGCCGAGCATTGCGCGGAGGTGCTGGCGGAGAAGATGAGGCCGGGGGACGCGCGGCATTCGCCGTGGCCGTTTCGGGTGAACGCGCGGACGGGGAAGGCGCTGGAGGAGTACACCAGCGAGGTGATCTGGCCGGTGACGCTGTTTGACGAGCTGATGGCGCTGGGCCGGGACCGGGAGGGGAAGTACGGGGAGGCGCGGGAGGCGGCCTGGACGTGGCTGATGGCGTATCCGATGCGGACCATGAAGTGGAAGGGCTATTTCGAGGACGTGGTGCGGGACCCGGGCAATTTTAACCGGGACCAGTACACTCCCGGGGAGGTCGCGCGGTACCTGATGAGGCGCCCGGAGGCGGACCCGGAGTGGCGCGCTCACGTGCCCATGCTGCTCGGCTGGATCAAGCAGACGCTGGGCGACACCCGCGGGAAGTGGCGCGGGGCCACGGCCGTGCGCGAGCAGCGCTTCTGCATGCAGGTGGCGTCGTCGCACACGGCGCGTTACGCGTCGCTGTGCGCGATGTGGCACGCGGCGGGCGGCGGACCGGAGTGGCGGGAGGACGCGCTGCGCTCATTCGCTTTGGCCACGTATTTGTCGCGGGGCGACGGGATCGTGATCTTCAGCATCGCGGACCCGGACGTGTGGTTCTCGGACGGGTACTTCGATTACGTTCCGCACTTCCTGGACGGCATGGGCGCTCTGCCGGAGCTGGCGCCGGAGGGCGAGGACCACCTGCTCTCGTCCTCGACGATCATCAGGGAGGTCCGGTATCAGCCCGGCCGGATCGAGTACGAGGCGTTTGACGCGGAGGGGACGGAGACGCTGCGCCTGTCGTTTATTCCACGGCGGGTCATGGCGGAGGGCCGGGAGATGGAGCTGCGCGCGGGAGAGGGCGCGGGCGCGGGGGCGTGGTTCGATCCGGCGCTGGGCGCTCTCCGGGTGCGGCGGAGCGGCGTGCGGCGGATCGTCATCGAATAGGAGACTTGCCGAACAGATCCCCCCGAGGCAAAAAACAACCCTGACTTAAACAAGACATGAGGGAAATTTATGGCTTCGGTTTGATTACGCCAATGATGAAGTTTCCTCCCCAACTACAAATATCTCCGCCCCCGCAATCATTGCCGGAGTAAGTTCCACTGATAGTATTACCATTTATTTCACCGGAGAAATTATTGAAATCACCGCATCCATTGTCCAATTCAGGTGGAAGAATAATAGACATTTCTATTGTCGCAGCATCCATTGTTCCGTTAATGGTATTGGGCAGCCAAGAATCGGAAGAAAATGAACTTCCCTGATGCTGGACCTCGAAGGGTGGGTAGGAACCTGAAACACCTAAGAAGCTATTATTACAAGCAGGTCCACAAATGCATTCCGGTGGACCTAATGAATAGGTAACGGTGATTTCCATGTTCCAAGTTTCGCATTCCCCGGCCGGTCCGCTGGCCAGAAGACGCTGGTGGTTAATGATGTTGACCTCATAACCGGCAATCACATGGCTTAACACCTCGATCTTGACGCCTGCCTTCACGAAAAGACCAGCATATAGTTTCCACCAGGGATCATCACATGGATCAGCTTCAAGTAGCAGATACCCGCTGGTATTGATGTAGGGGCCTGTCACCCCATAGATCATCAAGTTCAACTGGGGACCTGCATAGCCCTTGAAGGAGCAATTGGTGGAGAGTACCGGAGGCTGGTACGAAAACTGATTGCTGAACTCACTGATTGGGCTCCATGCCCGGTTTTCATATTTCAAGCCCGCGGTGAGGGTGGCTTGCTGTGTAATACCAGTGGTAATATCCACTGATAATTCTCCATTTATGCCCACCATCACCGTAAGAATTGGCGCTATCTCCACCGGCCCGGCCGGAATGGGAGCGAAATAATATCTCGCAATCTCCACTTCTTTCTGGAGGCTCAGGATTTCGATGGTTGAGGTTATATTTATATTCGCGGTCTCATTGAGAGTGATTGTAGAGACAAGGTATTTGAGTGAAAACCATCTGATCTGGGCCTGGAAATTGAGATCCGGTTTGAAGGTTATATCGCCGCTCAAGACAACCTGGTTGCCGCCTTCTTCATATAAAACGACGCCATCAAAATTAATATAAAATTGATCCGCAAGCAGCGGCTGCATCTCGGCTGGCCTAGAAAAATAAATTCCCTCCTGCAACGGCTGTTGAGACTGCACGCCCGCTGGCGTTAGCGCCTGAGTGAGGCCAATAGTCAGATTTTCAAATGCCTCTTCCAGAGTGGCCTGGGTGGTGCCAACCAGAAGCGAGGTTCCGGTGTCATTTACGGAGATCACCTTGCGCAGGTAACCGTAGCCCTCGCTGCTCAGG
Source organism: bacterium (assembly GCA_035527835.1). Lineage (GTDB taxonomy): Bacteria > RBG-13-61-14 > RBG-13-61-14 > RBG-13-61-14 > DATKZS01 > DATKZS01. The sequence goes on along the minus strand of DATKZS010000021.1, from coordinate 10,168 downwards.
AGGATGTCATCTGGATTGATGTCAGGGGCGGCACCTGTGTAGTCATAGGTGTAAGTCCCATCAGTAGTATCGCTGAGCAGGACTGACGTAATCTCGTCTATGAGGATGACGTTGTCCGCCATCTTATCGGGAATAGGTGCTTCTCTTCCTCCTCCATTGCTCCCTCCTCCGCCTTCACAGCCCGGTATAAAGAAATAGAGGATTGCCAAAGTGATAAACAATGCGCCCGCTGATATGCCAGCCTTTTTCATAACATTACTCCTCCTTTCTTTTTTGGGGGCGTCAAGGGTCAATCTTCTATTTGAAGACGTCCTCTGCTTTGTGGAACCCGTCCTTGACCACGACCTCTTCGAGGTTTTCCAGGTCCACCTTGATGGGCTTTAAGAGGATGGCGGGGACTTTCATTTTGCCGTTGTCCACGAAGCTGGTGATTCCGGGGATTTCCTCCTTCTTGAGCATGAGCATGGCGGCCTCCATGGCCCTTCCGGCCTGGAGCTTGATGGGCATGTACATGGTCATGGCCTGGGAGCCCTCGACAATGCGGCGGCAGGCGGAAAGCTCGGTGTCCATGCCGGTGACGACGACCTTTTTGTCCTTGATCAGTTCCTTGACGGCGCGGATGGCGCCTCCGGCGGTGCCGTCGTTGGATGCGACCACGGCGTCAATCGGCCCCTTGGTTTGGATGACCCTTTTAGTCAGGTTGTAGGCCTGCTCGGGCGACCAGTCCGGGACCCAGATGTCGTCAACGATGGCGATCTGCTTCTTTTGGGCCAGTGGTCCGAGCACTCTCATCTGGCCGGCGTGGAGCATGTGGGAGTTCGTGTCGGTGGGCGAGCCGGCGAGGATAAGGATGTTGCGGCCGGGGGCCTTTTGCACGGCGGTCTCGGCCTGGACCTCGCCGATGCGGTTGGCGTCGAAGCTCACGAACAGGTCGAGCTCGCAGTTCTTGATGAGGCGGTCGTAGCAGATGACCGGGATGCCGGCCTTTCTCGAGCTCTCGGCGATCCGGCCCGCGGCCTCGGCGTTCACCGCGACGATGATCATCAGGTCCACGCCCTTTTTCACCAGCTCTTCGCCCTGCTCGAGCTGGCGGTCGGAGTCGCCCCCGGCCACGCGGAACTCGAGGGCGGCGCCGAGCTCGGCGGCCTTCTGCTTGAAGATGCCTTCCTCGCGCTGCCATCGCTCCTCGCGGAGGTTGTCGAAGAGGAGGCCGATGGTGACGGCGGCTTGGCGTTCGGGCAGGGTGATGTCCTTGAGCTCGTGGCGGAGCAGGATGGACTGGTGGAGCACGCTCATGGAGGTGTTGTTGACGTTCTGGGCGCTGATGGCGACGAGGTCGGCCTTTTTGCGGATGGCCTCGACGGCGTGGACCACGCCGGAGGAGCTCCCGGCCTGCTCCTCGGTGGCGTGGCGGATGCCCTGGATGCGGGAGGTGAGGCGTTCCATGGCGCTGGAGATGCGGCGGCTGGACTCGGCCTGCTCGGACATGGCCTGGGCGACCTGGGCCACCAGGTTCTGGGTGCGGACGGCGCGCTCGCGCACGTAGCCCGAGGCGTCCTCCTGCTCGCGCATGGCGGCGCGGATCAGCTCGGTGCGCTTGGCCACCTCGTCCACCGCCTTGAACACCTGCTCGCTCACGGCGGCCTGGGCCTCGGTGTTGCTGGCGATGTCGTGCGCGTTGTGGGCCGCGACCTCCGCCCGCGAGAGCACGTCGGCCAGCGAGTGGTCCGCTTCCTCGGCGAGCCGCATGCCCTCGCCCACCCGCGCGGTGCCTTCCTCGATCGAGCGCACGGCCTTGTCCACGCTCTCCTGCGTCTCGAGGATCAGCTTCTCGATTTCCTTGGCGCTCTCCGAGGTGCGGTTGGCCAGGGTCTTGATCTCCTGCGCCACCACGGAAAAGCCGCGGCCGTGCTCGCCGGCCTTGGCCGCCATGATGGAGGCGTTAAGGGAGAGCAGGTGCGTGTCGGCGGCCACCGAGGTGATGACGTTGAGGATCTCGCCGATGGAGCGGGACTGGATGCCGAGCTGGCGCATGACATGGCGCGTATCCTCCACGGTGTCCGCCAGCTTGTGGATGCCGGAAACCGTCTTGGCCAGCAGGCCCTTGGTCAGCGCCGCGCCGTCGCGGGCGGCCTCCGAGAGCTTGGTCGCCTCCTCCGCCCGGTCGCGGATCGAGTGCGTGGCCCGGCTGATTTCCTCCATGGAGGTCCGGCTCTGCACCGCCGCCTGGGTCAGGGAATCGGTCGAGTCGGCCACGGTGTGAATGTTCCCGACCATCTCCTCGATGGCCGAGACCTCCTCCTGCACCGCCTGGTTCAGGTTGACCGCGTTGCGGCCCACCTCTTCGATGCTGGTGATCATCTCCAAGGTGGCGCTGGACACGTTATCATTCAGGTCCGCCAAGTCCTCCACATTGGAGACGACCTCGCGGATGGACGTGTCTATGCGGTTGATGGAGGCGGTGGACTGGCCGACCGCGGAGCTCTGGTCCTCCGCGCTCTGCGACAGGCGCACGGCCTGGCCCAGGATCTCGTGGGCCAGGCTGTTTAAGAGCCCGCTCATGCGGTTGGCCTCGATCAGCACCGTCACCAGCCGCTCGTACACCTCGCCCAGCGGGATCAGCTTGCTCTCGCCGTTCACGGTCAGCTCGATGTCGTCCCACGGCAGGTCCATCTTGCCCTGCCGCGCCCGGATCAGCTCCTCCGCCAGCTTCTTCGCGGAGTCGCCCTGGAACGTACCGATGCCGGAGAAGAGCCGGAACAGGAAGAGCGCGCCCATCATCAGGAGCGACACGGCCACGCTCCATCCGGCCAGGGCCGGCAGATGGGGCGCAACCTTGGCGCCCGCGATCATGGCGGCCACGGCCACGGCCACGAAGACGATGAGCGTGTTGGCGACGCCCAGTATGATGACGTAACGGATCCGGCTTGACCCGTTCATGCTTTACCCCTCTCCTGCTCCGCTTGGTTCTTGGGGGCGGCGGCTGAAGAATTGACGCGGGTCCCGAACAGATACAAAAATCCTACCATTAATGCGATGCCCAATACAATGCTGACGGCCGGGGGCAGGCCGTAGGCGGTGGGCACGTCGCCCAGGCACATGCCGAGGAAGGCGGGGAGCAGGGCGTAGGGCATCTGGGTGCGGACGTGGTCCACGTGGTCGGCGCCGGAGGCCATGCTCGACATGATGGTGGTGTCGGAGATGGGCGAGCAGTGGTCGCCGAAGACCGCGCCGGCCAGCACCGAGCTGACCACGCCCACCAGGATCAGGTGCTGGTCCGCGGCCCCGAAGCCGGCGTCCAGGCTGAGCCGGTGAGCGATGGGGATGCAAAGCGGCATCAGGATGGCCATGGTCCCGTAGCTGGTCCCGGTGGCGAAGCTGATGCCGCAGGCCAGCATAAACACGATGACGGGCAGGAGCCTTGGCGACAGCGCGCCGGCCAGGCTCGAGGTAAGGTACTCGGCGGTGTGCAGGTCGCGGCAGACCTGGCCCAGGCTCCAGGCCAACAGCAGGATCACGATGGCGATCACCATGGACTCGACCCCCTTGAGCCAGGCCTGCATGGTCTCGCCGATGGTGAGGATGCGCTGCGTGGTCACCATGAACACCGTGATGATGCAGCCGCCCAGGCTGGCCCACGCCAGCACTATGTTCGGCGACGCCGCGCTGAACACCTCGCCCAGGATGAAAATCCGGCCCCACAGCGCGCCGAATTCCCGCGCCTTGGCCACGACCTCCGCATAGCCCGCGTCACCCAGCGCGCCCGCGCCGTTCACCCACAGCCCGCCGAAGGTGATCCCCAGCACGGAAAGCAGCGGCACCAGCGCATTGTACCAGCGGCGCGGCTTGCCCGGGGGCGGCTCCACCGCGCGCGTATCGAGGCCGGAGAGAGGCATGGCCCCGTCGCGCAACGGCTTGCCCTCGAGCCGCGCCCGGCGCTCCGCCCGGGCCATGGGCCCGAAGTCGCGGCCGGTGAGCGCCACTAAAAATACCAGGGACAGCGCGAGGATCGGATAAAAACGGAAGGGAATCGAGCGCAGGAAAACCATGTAGCCGCTCTGGTCCGAGCCGATACTTTCCAGCGCCTTGTTGATCAGCCCGACCTCGTAGCCGATCCAGGTGGAGATGGGGAAGATCGAGGCCACCGGAGCGGCGGTCGCGTCAACGATATAGGAGAGCTTCTCGCGCGAGACCCGGAGCCGGTCCGTGATCGGACGCATGGTGTTGCCCACGATGATGGTGTTGGCGTAGTCGTCGAAGAAGATGAAGATGCCCATCAAGAAGGTGTAAATCTGGCCGCTCCGGGCCGAGGTGGCCCGTTTGGCCACCAGGTCAACAATGCCCTGGATGCCCCCGCTCTTCGCGATCATGCCGATCATTCCGCCCATGAAGATGATGAACACCAGCATGGCCGCGTCGTCAGGGTCGGCCATCGAGCCGATGATGTAATAATCAATGGAGCGGGCGACCGCGGTAAAGGGGTGCCAGCCGAACGCGATCAAGGCCCCGAGCCAGATGCTCACCCACAACGCCGCCAGCACCTGCCGGAAGGCCAGCGCCAGGCCGATGGCCACCAGCGGGGGCAAGAGCGTGAGCAGGCCGTAAAGCGCCCGCGCCGAGAACGACGCCGTGTACATATCAGCGGACGCCCGGAGCTCGAACGCGCCGGCGCGGTCCACCTTCACCCCCTTGAACACGGCCTCCTCGCCGCTCTTACAGGGCAGGCTCATCTGCGGAATGGACGCGCCGGCGAGCACGCACCTGGCGCCGGCCGGCAGCGGCGCGTTCACCGTGACCCGGACCTCCGTGGCCACGCCCTTGATCCATAAGCTCGGAGCATTGATGACGACCGGGTCCGGCGCTGCCGGCGGCCCGTCGGCGCGGGCGGACGTGGCGGGAATGGCCAGCGCGGCAAGCAGCAGGCTCAAGGGCAACAGCAGGGAGACGGCGCGCAGCGCTCGCCGGGCCGGAGACTTTTCCGGGACCGCCATGTGGATAACATATCCGCAACCCCGTGATTAATCAACCTTCAGGCGTGGCGCCCGGCCGCTTGAAAGGCCCCGGTGCATCGTGTACCTTGAATTGACGGCCGGCCCGAAGCCCGGCGGAGGTTAATTATTGTTCCAGCAAGTACCAGGATACCTGACCGCGTTTACCGCGGGGATCATCTCTTTTATCACGCCCTGCGTCCTGCCGCTGGTGCCCGGATACATCTCCTTCATTTCCGGCGTGTCGCTTTCCGACCTGGAGGCGAAGGACCAGGACAAGTGGAAGAAGCTCATGCCGGTGATGGCCTGCACGCTCATGTTCGTGCTCGGGTTCACCCTGGTCTTCATGGCCAGCGGGGCCACCGCCTTCGCGCTCGGCCAAGCCCTGGCGCGGTACAAGGAATGGCTGGTGCGCGGCGCCGGCGTCATCATCATCATCCTGGGCCTGCACATGGCGGGCGCGTTCAAGATCCAGGCCCTGTACCTGGAAAAACGCTTCCAGGGCGGAAAGGGCGGGAGCCTGCCGCGGGCCTTTGTCCTCGGCATCGCGTTTGCTTTCGGCTGGACCCCGTGCGTGGGCCCGATCCTGGGCGGCATCCTGGGCCTGGCCATCAGGGAGGACACGGTGGGCAAGGCGCTCGGGCTCATGGCCTGCTATTCCGCGGGCCTGGCGCTCCCCTTCTTCATCACCGGCCTGGCCGTGGACTCCTTCTTCAAGGCCTTCGACAAGATCAAGAACCACTTCCGCAAAATCGAGATCGGAGCGGGAGCCCTGCTCGTCATCATCGGACTGCTGATGGTGATAAACCGCTTCGACTACCTCAAACACCTCTTCCAGCTCATCCTCCCGGACAGCGTGAACCTGTGGGGGTGAGCGGCGGACCCATGATCCTTTTCGGCGCCGCGGGAATTCCGATTTGCGCCAGGGGCAAGGGGATTGCGGACGGGATTCGGGAGGTTAAGCGGCTCGGGCTGGACGCGATGGAGGTCGAGTTCGTCCGGGGGGTGCGCATGGACGGGGCCACGGCAAGAAGGGACTGGGCCAAAGGGCGCTCGCGGACCTGCACCTGCACATGTCCGGGATCGAGTGGAGCGCCAAGGGCGAGCGCAGGCACGTGATGCTCAAGGAGTCGAGCCTGAGGTGGAAAGCGCTGCTGCGCGCCTTGGACGATTGCAAGGTGTCTGGTATCATGATCTGCGAGAGTCCGGTCATGGAGGGCGACGCGCGGGTCATGAAAAAGGAATACCTGAAACTGGTGGACCGGAAAAAGGGGCGGTAATGGACACGGCCCGGATCAAAGCCCTTGCGGTATTGGGGTACAACTTCAATCTTCATCTGCTGAAGAAGGTCCTTCCCCACGAGAAGAAGGACCAGGCCGAGCTGTTCCGGAGTTATTTCAAGGATGACCGGATCGCTCCGTTCACGGCGGCCGAGACCGCGGAGCTTAACGGGTTCGAGACGTGCGTGGCCTGCGGCCTGTGCCCGTCGCATTGCCGGGTCATGGAGTTGAGCGAGGGCAAATTCCTGGGGCCCATGCATCTGGCGGTGGCGGCGAGCCGGTCGCAGCCGGAATTCATGCACGACGGCGACAGCCTGTTCCTGTGCGCGGCCTGCGGCCAGTGCGAGCCGGTCTGCCCGGAGCGGGTGCCGGTGGGCCGGATGGCGCGGGCGATGCGGGCGATGCTGTGGCGGACGGCGCCGGAGGCGCTGCCCGAGGCGTATCATCACGCGGCCGAGAACTTGAAGCGGCACGGGAGCATTTACGGCGAGCCGGCCGCGGGCGCGGCGCCGGAGCATCGGGACGCGGGGGCCGCGCTGGTGCTGGGCCCGTCGCTTAAGCGCGATGCGGGCAGGGCCGGCCGAGTTGCGGAGGCGCTAAAAAAGCTCGGGATTGACGTGACCTGCATAAATGAGGGCTCCATCGGCGGCGTGGCCGAGAGCCTGGGGCTGGTTCCGGACACGGGCTGGGTGGATGCGCTCGCGGCGAGCGCGGCCAGGACCGTGATCGTGGCCGAACCGGACGAGTGGATCGCCTTGAAGGATGACTTGAGGCTCAAGGGCAAGGCCGTAAAATTCATTCTCGAAGCGGTGGCGGAAAAGATGCCGGCGGGCCTCACGCTCGCATCGCTCATCAACGGCCGGGCCGCGGTGCATGACACTCATGCGCTTTGCCGGCGCTCTTCGATGTGGAAGCTCTCGCGCGATGTCCTCGGCCGGGCCGGCGTCGGGATTGTGGAGATGGAAAAGCACGGGGAATGGTCGCCGCCTCTGGGCTGGGAAGGCGGGATCGAGCTCGCGCTGCCGGGCCTGGCCGGGCTGCTGGCGCGCGCGCGCCTGGATGACGCGGCCAGGGCGGGCGCCTTGTCGCTTATCGTGTTCTCGGCGGCGGACGCGGCGCTCTTGGAAAGGGCCGGGGTTGACCACGAGGTGAGTGTGCACTATTTTCTGGATATGGTCCATGAAGCTTTATAAGGCAGTGGGAACGGCAAGGTAAGCAGGATCGAAAGCCAATCAACACAGGGAAAAGGGGGAGTCATGAAGAAAAAAAATCTTTGGAAGGCGGCGGCGCTGATGGTGCTGGTGGCGGGCGCGGTGATTTTCACCGTGCCGGCGTTCGCCGGGAGCGACCAGATGAGTTACTGGGACCGTTTCAGGATGGTGTTCATAGACTGGAACGACACCGCGCAGCCGGGCCAGGCCAAGACCGAGGTCACGGGCGTCCGGGGCCTCAACGTGGAGGAGGCGCTGGGCAAGGACGGCTATGATTGGGACGCGGTGTATTACATGGAGGACTACAAGGTCAGCGAGAACGATGAGATGAAGTTCCTCCAAGAGGGCAAGATCGGCCCCTTCCAGGGTCAGTAGGAGGCGGACCATGAAGAACATGAAAAAGACAATCGGATTCGCGGCGCTGATGTTGGCGCTCATGGTCATGGGGACGTTAGTCATGGCCCAGTTCAAGATGCCGGACCTCAAAGACCTGGACAAGGCCAAGGGCCTGATTGAAACGGGCAAGAAGGTCGCGGATGCGTCCAAGCCCTGGACGTATCCGGAGGAGCGGGCCACGGGCGAGGTTTTGGCGGCCCAAGTAGCGTCCAGCTTCGGCGGCGTGTGGAGAGGCAATAAGAGCGCCGACGCCTGGACCGCTTACGTGAACAAGATCGGCCGCGGGCTGGTGCCGTACGGCAACCGGCCGGACATCAAGTACCGCTTCGCCATCCTGAACTCCGACGACATCAACGCCTACTCGTGTCCGGGTGGCTACATCTTCGTGACCCGCGGGCTCTTGAAGTCGCTCAATAACGAGGCCCAGCTCGCCGGGGTGCTCGCCCACGAGATCGCCCACGCCTCGGAGCGCCACATCGAGAAGGCGATCAAGAACCAGAAGGTCATGAGCGCCGTGCTCGAGGGGGGCGTGAACTTCGCCCAGGCCCAGGGCAAGCTCGACGGCAATCAGGCCACCTTGGCCAAGAACCTGGGCAACGCCGGCTTTGACATCCTGACCAAGACCGGGCTCTCCCAGGCCGACGAGTTCGAGGCCGACAAGGTCGGCACCGAGACCATCTACCGCATGGGCTATACCGCCGCCGGCATCTCCTCCTACATGAAGCGGCTCCGCGACGCGGAAGGCACGAAAGGCTCGCAGATGAAATACATCCTGGCCACCCATCCCTCGCCCGACGCCCGCGTGACCAAGCTCAAGCAGCTCATGGACAAACAGGGCATGGACGTGAACCGCCCCAACCTGGCCGACCGCTACCAGGCCATGGTGAGCTCGAACCCGGTTCCGTAAGCCCGGCATCAATCGCTACGACGCGGGGCGCGGCATTGCCGCCGCGCCCCGTTGCCATGGGGTGATGGCCCTTTAAAATGGAGAAGAGGATTGAAGCTCGCGATCAAAGCGGCCCTGGTCACTGCCATCTCGATCATCCTGGGCGTGGGCTCGGCCTTATGGGTCCTCAATCACCCGCCTTATGGCTTCTTTGTTTCCAATGGCCCGTGGGTCACCAGTCTGAAGCTGGGAAGCGCGGAAGGCGGCATGTACCTCCGGGCCATCGTCGCCCGGCAGGGGCTCCTGGCGCTGAACAAGACCGAGGCCATCTACTACCTCGCGGAAAACGACAGCGAGGGCGATAGGCTCAGTTCCGAGTGCGACTACCGGATCGAAGGAGATGATCTTCCCGCGCGCTGGTGGTCCCTCACCCTGTACGGGGAGGACAACTTCCTAATACCCAACCAGCCCGGCATCTATTCCTATAATATGAAGAACCTGAAGCGGGAAGATGGCGGCGCTTACCGGGTCTTCGTCTCCAGGTCCGCCAAGAACCGCAATTGGCTCCCCTCCGGGGAAAAAGACCAGAAGCTTTCATTGGGACTGCGCTGCTACAATCCCGAGCCGGTCCTTTATGAGCGGCCCGCGACCGTCCGGCTGCCCCGGATCATCAAGGAGGGGTGCCGATGAAACGGGCGTGGCCCTGGATCGCGGCCACGCTGGCCCTCACCGCGGCCTTTCACCTGCTCACGATTTACGCCTACCCATACTTCAAGATGGTGGAACTGGGCCGCAGGGGCAAGGGCTCGGCCAACACCATCTTCCACCGCTCGCGGGTCTCGGCCGAGAGCCGGCAGGTGGTCAGGCCCAGCCCGGACCTCATCTACTCCGGCTGCGGCTACGATCTGTCCAAGCATCCCCTCAAGATCAGCGCGACGGTGCCCCAGGACACTTACTGGTCGGTTTCCATGTTCGCGGCCAATACGGACAACTTCTTCGTGTTGAACGATAAAAAAGCGCGTGGTAAAAAGGTGGAGATAATATTGTTCAGAAAAGGCGCGGATTACCGGGAGGGTGAAAACGTGACCTCATTGTGGCTTTGGGCTTGGATGGTCACGCGAAATGAGGATTATCGGGCGGAGATGGTCGAGTCGCCCTCGACCCGGGGACTGGTCCTCTTCCGCATGCTGATCACCGACGAGAGCAAGGTCCAGGACCTTATCCGGACGCAAAAAATGGCCTCCTGCCAGTCCGTGGAATGATGAATTATCAGTGCTGTCCAAAATAAACGGACCGGAGAACCGCCAAGACGCCAAGAGCGCCAAGGATTATTTTTAAACACGATTTTAAGAGGGCTTGGGTGCGAATGTTTCTTGCTTGGCGCTCCCGTCGGCCGGTTCGCCAAGC
>DATKZS010000020.1:0-5342 GCA_035527835.1 bacterium | reverse complement strand
TTGACTTCCTTACCCCTCAAACCATGCGTCGCAATTCGCTCTGGACTCTCTCAACGGGTCCTATTTATATACTATTTGATCTTGGCAAGTGGTCACCAAATGCTGTCTTATAAGTGGTCAGTAAATGCTGACACTTGGCCCTTAATGGGTCGGGATGGGACAACGCTTCAGTTTTCAGTCAATCACGAGATGATGCAATTCCTGAGTTCACCAAGATTACCTGAAAACCGGCGCTCTCACCGAGTAGGCACTCGATTCCCGCTTCTCGATCCTCGCTGCTTTTAGTGGTTTTCGGGCGTGGCCCAGTGGTGTTAGAAACGGCCAAGTTTAATTGGAGTGGCGGTGGGATACAAAAAACAAGGCCGGCTGTAGAAGGAGGAGAATAAGACCAGCCGGCCTTGTTGTCAGGACCAGGGTCACCCCCGGGCCCTTTTTTATGGCCGGGACTGGGAGCAGCTTTGTCCCGGCCGGGCATCTGGTGCCTGCCTAAGCGTCTTCCCGGACCAGCCACCGATCAGCTTGGCACGGACGCCCGTGGGCGCCCTCGCATCTTTCCGCATCCTCGCCGGCCCCTTCGCGGGGCCATCTTTTTATCTTGCCGCTCTCATATATTTAGATGCCGAAGAGGGGGGAGTAGTTTCAACAAAATTAATTTGTTCTAAATCCGGCCCGGTTGCCGGACAAAAATCGTTCCGAAACAGCAGGTTAACTGAAAAAACTCGGGCCCGTTTTTCACGGGCGGTGATTAGTGGTCCCGCCGGGACATCGGAACCAGGCTTTTAAAAGCGCTAAGGCGCAAAGAACACAAAGAAAAGATATTTTCTCTCGCGGGAATTTCAGCTTGTCCATGTTGCTGATTCGGCCCCCTGAAAATCTTCTCTATCAATTCTCTGCGTTCTTTGTCCCTTTGCGCTTAAAGAATCAGCCGCTCCATCGGGCCTGCGGGAAGAACCGGGTCAGGCCAAGAGGCTCCGCGCGATGATCATGCGCTGGATTTCGGAGGTCCCGGCGCCGATGGTGCCGAGCATGGAGTCGCGGACACCGCGCTCGATCTCGTACTCGCGCATGTAGCCGTAGCCGCCGTGCACCTGGAGGGCGTGGAGCATGTTCTGGCGGCCGAGCTCGGAGACGGTGAGCTTGGTGATGGCGGCGAAGGCCATGTCGTCCATGCCGTTCTGCTTCATCCATGCGCTCTTGTACACGAGCAGGCGGCAGATTTCGAGGTTGACTTTCATGTCGGCGAGCTTGTGCTGGATGGCCTGGAAGTGGGAGATGGGCTTTCCGAACTGGACGCGCTCCGAGGCGTATTTCACGGTCTTTTCCAGCACGCGCTCCTGTCCGCCGATGGCGGAGGCGATCATGGTGGCCCGCTCCCAGCCGAGCGTTCCCATGGTGATGCCGGCGCCGCCGCCGACCCCGCCGATCACGTTGGCGTCCGGGACCCGGCAGTCCTCGAACACCAGCTCGCCGGTCGGAGAGCTGCGCATCCCCATCTTGTCCAGCTCGCGCGAGCACGAGTACCCGGGCGTGCCCTTCTCCACCAGGAACGCCGTGAGCCCGCCGGCCTTCTTGCTCCTGTCCACGGTGGCGATGGTGAGCACCACGTCGGCGATGGGTCCGTTGGTGATGAACATCTTGGTCCCGTTCAAGACCCAGTGGTCCCCGTCCTTTTTGGCGGTGGTCTGGACGGCCAGGGCGTCGGAGCCGGCGTTGGGCTCGGTGAGCCCGAACGCGCCGATCAGCTCGCCCCCGCACAGGCCGGGCAGGAATTTTTTCTTTTGCTCCTCCGTGCCGTACTGCCAGATCGGGATGGTGCAGATGCACACGTGGGCGCCCAGGCTCAGGATCAGCCCGCCGTCGGTGCAGCCGCGGCCCAGGCCCTCCATCGCGGCCATCATGGTGATGACGTCGGCGCCGGAGCCGCCGTACTCCCTGGGAACGGGGAGACCCAGCAGCCCGAACTCTCCGCATTTTTTGAAGCCGGCCAGGTTGAACTCGGCCTTCACGTCCCGCTCGATCGCGCCCGGAGACAGCTCGCGCTCCGCGAACTTGCGGGTGGATTCCTTCATCGCCACCTGCTCATCGGTCAGCCTGAAATCAAGAGCCATGTGCGTGCCTCCTCGAATTTTTGAGAGGATTCTATTAGACGGCGATGGCCAATGCAAGGGAGGGCGCGGGCCGGCGAGCCGCCATGGTGGCGGGGACACTCTTGTCCCCGGCGCATATCAAGCGCGCGGACCCCGCCCGACAGGAGTGTCGGGCTCCACCTTCCTGATGTCGGCCCGTTTCCTCAAGAGCGGCGCGACCAGCAGCGGGAGCACGAGGGCCAGGACCGCGGGGAGCGCGGGGGCGCCGCGGGCCGCGGAGCAGCCGAACGGTCCCATCCCGGAATCGCCGGAGCCGGCCGCGGGCCGCGACCGGATGATGACGTCCGCCGCCACGCCGTCGGTCACGCCGTCGTTCACAATAAGCCGCACCACGTACACTCCGAGTCCGCTCAGGTAAACCAGGGTCTGTTGCGCGGTGTCGGACGCGAGCACGCCCGGCCATCCCTGCGGCGCTTCCGGGACCGACCAGCGGTACGTGAGCGGGTCGCCGTCCGGGTCGGACGATCCGGACCCGTCGAGCCCGAGCCAGATGCCCGGCCGCGCCTGTTCCGCCGCGGCCGCGGCCACCGCCGCGGGCACGGTGTTGGCCGCGTCGTTCACGATCAAGCCCTGAAACAGCGAGCCCGCCCCGCCCGGGTCCTGGATCACGCCCGCGTCATAAGCGCCGGTCGGCAGGAGCGGATACGACCCCGCGCCGTGCATCAGAGTGGCCGTGACGAAGTTCGGGCCAACGTACGACGCGCCCGCCACCGTGTCCTGCGCTACGCCGTCACGGTACATATCCATTCCCGCGAAGCGCTCCGGCCGGAATCCGGCGCCCAGCAGGCAATACGGCCAGACCGTGCTGCCCGGCAGCGGCGGGTTATACACCATCTCGTGCGGCCCGGAAAGCGGCACCGCGCGGTCCACGTAGGCGAGCAACGCATTGCTCAGATTGAGCGTGCCCATCCCGCAGTCGCCGCCCCACGTGTCCGCGTGAATGCCCCAGATACTCGGCGGAGCCGTGTCGGCCGCGGTCCGCGGATAGAGCGAGGTGAGGCCGGCGCGGTCGTCGGAGGTCAGGTGGCGAGAGCGGGTGTCGGCCACCCCGGGCAGCCAGTACATCGCCGCCCACCCGTACTGGCTGTGCCCGAGCCCGAACACGTGGCCCAGCTCGTGCGTGAGCAGCGCCTCCGTGTCAATGATGTTCAGAGCGTCCAGGGCAGGGAAATAGCCCTCCCTCTCGAAAACCGTCCACGTATAATTCCGCGCGTTGCAGAAGATGTCGGCCTCTTGGATGCGGCCCTCGTCATCCGTGTGCGGCACGGTCATGGCGATGATGTTCGGGCCCCAGAACCACGGCCAGCCGCCCGGCACGAACTCGATCGTGTTCCGCCCGTCCTCCCCGTTGTAACGCGACTGCCAGTCATGGTCATAAGCCGCGCCCGCCGCCGGCGCCTTCACCGTGATCTTCAGCCCCGAGCCACGCACCCGCGACCAGTTCCCCACCGCCCGCATCGCCGCCTCAACCGCCGCGTCGTTCACCCCCGCCGGCAGCGGCAAGATCCGGATCTCGATCGGACCCGGCATGTTGCCCGGCGACGGACGCGAGCCGTCAGGCGCCGGACGGTACTCCTCCAGCGACAGCGCCGGGTCGAGCGCGTAATTCTCGTGCAGGAACCAGTAGGGATAGGCGGGACGAGCAAGGAGCCAGACGCCCGCGGCCAGGATGAAAAGCGAGGGCACGATGGCGCGGGAAGAAAAGCCGCCTCGCTTCATGGCTTGGCCTCCCGCGCCTGGTTCTCGCGCGCCGCCTTCACCTGCGCCGTGAGGTCTTGAAGACGCACCTTGACCCGGCCGCGGCCCTCGTGCGCCTTGCCCTTCTCCGGCACCATCACCACCGCGTCCTTGCCGCCGGCCGCCACCGGCAACGCCCCGCAGCCCAGGCTCACCAGGTCGTAAATTCCGCTCCCCGGCGCCGCTCCCCGGCCCGCCTTCAAGAAAAACACCGCCTCCGTTCCCTGGCCCAGCGCCGGCCCGTCCGGCAGCGACCCGATCCGGCCGCCAGCCACCACGCCCGGGACCCGTACGAAAATCCGGGCCGGACAAGCACCCGCGATCACTTCCTTTACCCGCGCCTCATAAACAAGAAACGGGAACCGCCCGCCCGCCGTCTCCACCATCGCTCCCGTAACACTCACCACCTCCGCCCGCGCCACCACCTCGGCCTCGCGGCTCAGCTCGGAAACACTCACCAGCCGCTCCGCGCCCAGCGCCGGCGACGCCGCCATCACGGCAACACCCAAGGCCGCGCACCATATAAACGCCCTTGCCCTCTTCATCAAGCCTTCCTCCCTGCTCTTGAACAGCCTCTCCAATCAAGGTTACCATTGCCCTCCCATAATATCCAGCATTTTTTCCTTTGCACTTCTAAGCCCGGAGCTGGCCTAGACCTCGGGCCACCAGAGCCCTCCGCCGAAAAATATCGAAAACCCGCCCCAACCTTTTCCATCACTTCCACTCCGCGCCCTGACTTAGCCTGGCCCGAAAACCGCCCGCCGCGGCCTATACGCCCGGACACCCGTGTCCCAAAATCCGGCCTCCCGCGTCCCAACCTCCGGGCCACCCGCGTCCCAAGATCCGGCCTCCCGCGGCCTGAAATCCGGACCACGGAATAGGCCACGGAAAATCGAAGGGGTTTATGGCTCGAAGAACGGGAAAATGAAAACCCCGAGTTTCCACCGCCCCGGGCCAGCCTCACTTTTTGTTGAGCGCCGCTATCCAAAACCGTCACTCTCCTCTCTTTAACCCCAAACCCCAAACCTCAAACCACAAACCTAAAAGACCTTCTATATATTGTAAAAACGTCGCACCCCAACATGTAATTTTTACCGGTTCGATCCCCTTGCGTTTGATATAGAAGCTTGTATAATGGGGGCAAGAGGGATGGGAGAGTAACCACAAAGGCACAAAGATGGGAAAGTAAAAAAGAATGGGCCTTATTGAATGCTTTTCCTTAAACTAACAAACAAGGGTCTGACCCCTTTGCCCAAAGATGGGAAAGTAAAAAAGAATGGGCCTTATTGAATGCTTTTCCTTAAACTAACAAACAAGGGTCTGACCCCTTTGCCCCGACCCCTTTGCCCCGCAAGAAAACCGCCAAGACGCCAAGAGCGCCAAGGATCGCCAAGTAAATCATGATGTTTCTTTGCGGCCCGGCAAAGAACAGCTCCGGAGCGTTGGCCCCAACCGGCT
>DATKZS010000019.1:0-7402 GCA_035527835.1 bacterium | reverse complement strand
CACGTCCGATTTGGTCTTGGAGGAGGCGGCCCGGGGGCAAACTGAGGCAGCCGCCCGCCGTCTCGAATCTCTGGCCGGCATCCCGATCCTCGCCCTATCCGAGGAGGTACGGTCATTATCCAAAGCGCTGCTCAGGGAAGGCGCTCTCCCCGGCAAAGCTTTGGACGACTCTTTGCATATAGCTGTTGCCGCTGTATATGGGAATGATTACCTTCTTACCTGGAATTTCCGGCACCTGGATAATGCGGAAATGAAACCCCTGATCAGAAACATCTGTTTTAAAAATGGGCACGCATGTCCGGAAATTTGCACGCCCCAGGAGCTGATGGGGGAGGGCGAAAATGGCTGACGAGATCATCAAGGAACTCTGGGAAATCAAGGATACCATCGCCCGGGAATGCGGATACGATATTGACGCCCTCATGAAATATCTTCAGACCAGAAAAACCGACCCGAAGCGGCAAGTCGTGGACCCGCGGACCTTGAAAAAATCCCCGCAACCCGGCCCTCCCAAAGACAAGGCCCGGGAATGATCTCTTTCATCTTAATGATGACTTGTCAACTAAATATAAGATACTAATATATTATATTCTATAATAGCTATCATTTAGGATATATTGTTTCAGTCCGCGATAAGCTTATACGCGCAGCTCTGCTCCGGGGTGGGCAAACAAAACATCAGCTTGAAGCGCCCCGGATATTTGCCGAGCGCGGGCAGAAAGTATTTCCGCACCCTCGGAAAGCCATCAGCCACTATGATGTAGCCGGCCCCGCTTTTTTCGAGCTGGGAAATAAAACCATCCGGGTCCGGCGCAAAGGGCCCGCCCACCGTCCTCCGACCGCTCGCCAGCGCCACCAGCGGGCCCTTGTCGGAAAAGATCACCGCGTCCGGGCCCGTGGCCCGGCCCAGCCTCTCCGCCAGCCCCAGCAGCCGCGCTTCTCTCTTATGCATGGGCAAGATCTTGTACCCGGCATTCCTCGCGGCGCCCTCGGAACGCCGCAGCGCGCGGACATAGTCAATTCTTTCCGCGTCGTAAACCAGGTTGGAGATCAGCAAGGCCAGCACGATCACCGGCGCCGCCGCCGCGGCCGCGTATCTGGCCCGGCCCGAAAACGCCGCCGCTTTTTGCGCCATGGCCTCGAGCGACACCACAAAGTAGTAGGCCAGCATCGGCAGGAGGGGAATCAGGAATCTCGGCTCATAAAACCCCCAGGCCAGGATGACCAGCGCGTACGCCGCGGTGTACAATTCCGGCGCTCCCCCCGCCCTCTCTAGCGCGACGATAAAGCCGCCGATAATGATGACCAAGATAATAATGCCGATCACCAACTGATGCCTTTTATTAATAGACATATAAAACGGCGTGAAACTCTGGCACAGATTAACCGAGTAATCCCCGGCGTTTTCCGCGGCCCGGCTTAGCAAATCCGCGGCGCTGATCCGGGGCGACGCGGCATTCTCCGGGTCTTGCCTCAAAAATTCCCGCACATAGCTCTCACCCATTCCCTTGGTGGCGACATAACACCGCAGATGCCACAGTCCGGCGGCCGACAGGAACGGCAGGCCGACCAGACCGGCAATGAATAACTTTCTCTTCCAACCGCCGGGAAAATGGCCCTTGAAAAAAACCGCGCCCATCAGGGCCGGGGCCAGGGCCAATCCAATCGAGCGGGTAAAATAGGCGGCGATCAGAAATATGACGCTTGCGGCCAGGTCACGATAAGAGGGACGTTCGCTTCTGGCCGCGCGCTCGAAATAGACCAGGCTCAGGCAGGAAAAAGCGGTATAGGGAATTTCCGAGAGCAAGATCGGAGCGTAATAGATAGCATAAGGCGCCGTGGCCACGAGGAGCGTTGTCATGATGGCCGTGCGCCGCTCGCCGCGGTCATTCCACAAAACGGCCGTGGCCGCCACCATGACCGCCGCCAATGCCGCGATCAATATCTTCATCATCAGGACGTTTTCGCCGGCCAGGACCATGACGCCCGCTAGGATCAGGGGAAACAGGAACGGATACTTGGTGTGCGGATGCACGGGAAAATCGTAAAGGCTCACGTAGCCGTGGCCATGGGCGAGCGACCGGGCCAGCATGAAGTATTCCGCGTTGTCCCCGCCTGCGAAGAAGATGATGTTATTGACGAGGCACAGAAACAGCGCCAATGAAAGCAGCGCCAGCAGCATGATCCAGTGCCGCCTCAGGAACCGTATTGCTGGCGATTCTGGCGGCGCGTCCGGTGCAGGGGCCGTTCTGATTTTTTTCTTTCTCGACATCCCCGCGGTCCAGGGTCAATTCATGATTTCAATGGCCAATAATTTCGGCCGTCCCTGACGGGACTTGGCGGTTACGTTGCGCCAGGGTCCCAGGAATAAATTCCTGGGCTACTATCGAAATGTCCCTCCGGGACGAAAAAAGACCGCGACCCAGCATGAAAATGGTTCCTTCCCTCTTCCCTCCGCGAACTCTGCGCCTTTGGGTGAGAAATCTCTCTGAACCTCCAGCGTTCGCATCATTATTTTGTCACCTTTAGCTTCAGCGTCCTCACCTGGTACGGTCCCAGCTCGAACTTGACCTCGCGGCCCGAGGCCGGGATGGGCTGAGGATTCAGCTCCAGGAGGTCGGTCTCGGCGCCGGAGCGCACCTGCATCCCGAGCCCGAACTTGATCACCGCCGTGTCGTTCTTCCCTGCGGCCTCCACCAGCCGGAGCACCAGGTCGTTGTCGTCCTCGGCCCGCTTCAACGACCCCAGGTAAACCGAGCCGGAGTCCAGCGCGATGAACGAGCCCTCACTCGGCAGCGAGCCCGCGTGCGCGGAAGTGCGCATGGCCTCGAGCGGCGTGTTGAAGTCGTAGCCCGCTTCCCAGAGCCTGGCCTCGCGCCAGTCGCCCCGGTGCGCGAGCAGGCCCAGCTCCGCGTGCTGGTGCTCCTGGTCCGTGAACCCGGTCCGGTCCGGCCAGTTCTTCTCGCTCTCGGTCACGTCCACCGCCTCCTGGTTCGGCCGCGTGTAGCGCGCGCCCTTGATCAGCGACAGCCGATAGCCCTTGCCGTCGGCCGTGAGCGAGTAGCCGTACTTGCCGTTGTTGAGGAGCGCGAGGCCGTGGCCCCCGCTCGCGAGGTCAATCCATTTTTGGCAGATCAGCTCCCACTGCGCCTTCTCGCCGGGCAGCGCGGGGTGCGTCGGGTGTTCGAGCGTGAGGTACGGCCCGTCCGCGGCGATGGTGTTCGAATCGAGCGCCGTGTTGAACTCGGCCTTCACCAGCGTGTAGTGCATGTGGAAGTCGGAGTCGAGGTCCAGGTAAACCACCGGATCGCCGCCGACCACCCGCACCCGCTGCTCGAACGTCGTGAGCCGCGAGCCTTGCCGCACCTGGTGCGTCACCATGGCCTCCACCAACAGCGGACCCTGCGCCGTGATCTTGACCTCGGTGGGACCGCCCAGGGAAATGGGGAAACTCTGATAAAAGCGGTTGATGTTCCACGCCGAGTACTGTATCGGCCGGTCAAAGAACGCCAGCAGCTTATTGGAAGGAGCGGACAACATCTCCCGGCCCGATGTCTTGTCGAGAAGCGACGTGAGCAGCCCCGTCCGCTTGTCCAGCCGCACCTTGACCAGCTCGTTCTCCAGCACGAGCGCGGACCCGTCGTCCGTGATCTTCGGCCCGCCCGCGGCCGCCCCGCCCGCGCCCGGCTTCAAATAATAAACCTTGTACCCGACCGACGGCACCGCCTCCGCCCGCCACATGACGAGCTTCCTGCCGCCCTCCATCACCTCCTGCGACGCGACCTCCCGGCCCGACTGGTCCGCCACGCCATAGCCCGACCCGGCCGGCGCCTCGACCCGCGCCAGACCGCCGCGCTCCCACCCCAGCGTGTTCATCACCACCACCGGCATCAGCTCGGCCGCCGGCGGCGTGGTCTTGATCATCATGGCCAGCGTGCCCAGGCCATCCTCGCGGATCGCATGGACCGCACCCTCGATTTTCGCGAAGTCCGCCCGCGCATCCTCGTAGACCTGCGGGATCGAGGACCCCGGAAGGATGTCGTGGAACTGTTGCAGCAGCATCAGCTTCCACAGCTCCTTGAACGCCTCGAACGGATAGGCCAGGCCGTGCACCATTGCCAGCGAGCGGATGGTCTCGGCCGTCCGCAGGATCTGCTCCGCCAGCCGGTTTTTCCTCTTGATCCAGGCCTGCGACGTCTGCACGCCGCGGTGATATTCCAGGTACATCTCCGCGTCCCACGTCGGCAGCCGGTCCGAATATTTGGCGATGTCCGTAAACAGCGCGAGCCCGCCCGTGAAATGGGTATAGCCCTTGGCCGCGAGCGCCTCCTGCATCTCCACCTCGATCTCGGTCGGGCCGCGGCCCCCGTCGCCCTTGCCGTAAAAAACCCCGATCTCGTTCAGCCAGTCGTCCGAGAGCGCGTCCTTGATCGTCTCCAGTGGAGTGGAATAGTCCGCTACCAGGCCCGCGCCCGGCTTCAGCAGGTAACGCGTGCCCTTGTATTTCTGCAGCTCCGCGAACGGGAAGAACATCGGCCAGCTTACCATCGGGCAGATGTGCGTGATCACCCGCGACCCGTCCGGCGAGCGCCACCAGAAGTTGTGGAACGGGAACGTCGTGGTGTCGTTCCAGGTGAGCTTGCTGGTCCACATATATTTCCCGCCCGAGCGCGCCACGATCTGGGGCAGGTTGTGGTGGTACCCGAACGAGTCCAGCATCCACTCGACCTCCGAGATGTGCCCGAAATTCGTGAGGTAGAAGCGCTGGCCCACCAGCCGCTGCCGCACGAACGACTCGCCGTCCGGCACGTTGCCGTCAGGCTCGACCCACTGCCCGCCCACGATCTCCCACCGGCCCTTTTGCTCCCATTCCACGATCTTCGCGAACACCTCGGGATGGTCCTGCAAGATCCACTCGTAGTACTGCGGCGCGCTGCCCGAGAACATGAAGTCCGGGTGCGTCTCCATGTAGCCCACCGCCTGGCCCCACGTCTCGTAAACCTTGTCGTGCGTCTGCGCCTTGCGCCACCGCCACGCCGCGTCGATGTGCGACTGGCCGATCGAGTGAACGCATAACTCCTCCGGCCTGAACCCGTCCTTCGCAAGCGTCCCCTCGTAAATCTTGACCCCCGCCTCGATCTTGGCCGCGTCACTCCCCTGGTCCCGCGCCGCAGCCATGCCAGGCGGAACGATAAAAAGCGCCGTGATCGCCAGTGCCACTATCCTCTTCATGACTCTTCCCCCTCCTCGGCCGAACTTTCCCGGAACTGGTTTTATAACCCGCTCAACCGTCCCGACAATCATATTCGGAACAAGAATGTCAAGGATTTCAAGGATAAATCCCGGGCTCTTCTTATCCCGTTTATCCTTAATATCCTTGTTTATTATTCTTAAAAGGGTTATGAAGCCGACTCTACTCGTTACTGCCCCTTTGCCTCGGCCTCGAACACCTTGCACCCATACTCCGCCGATGCCGTGCCCATGATCAGCTTTCCGTCGAACACCGCCATGCTCCGGATGCCATAGTACCACGGGTTGCCGAGGCCGTTATCGTTCTCCACGATCCAGTGGTCCCCGTCCGCCGACGACAGCAGGCTGAACGCGCCGCTGGGCACTGGCAGGTGATGGCTGTACGTCCCCGCGTACAGGCGCCCCTCGTACTCCTCCATCTGCCACAGGTAGCCGTTGTGCCGGTCGTTGAACCCGTTCTTGAGCACCCGCTCGAAATGCCCGCCGTCACTGGTCACGTACAGGTCGAAGCCCCGGAAAAAATCCATGGTCGAGACGAACAGACGGCCCTGAAACACCTGGAGCTTCATCGCCGCCATGTCCGTCCGCTTGTCCGGCCCGTCCGCGAACACCCGCTCGAAGCTCTTCCCGTCCGCCGTCCGGAAGAGCTGCATGCCCTTCACGTTCAGCGTGCCCATGTACAGCCGGTCCTGAAACACCGCGAAGTCCGAAAACCACCAGTTGCCCTTGTCGCCAAGCCCCCGCTCCGCCGCCTTCTCCCAGTGGTCCCCGTCCGCGCTCCGCCAGAGCTGCGCTCCCTGCTTCCGGTTCTCCGTGCCCGCGTAG
Organism: bacterium; assembly: GCA_035527835.1. Taxonomy (GTDB): domain Bacteria; phylum RBG-13-61-14; class RBG-13-61-14; order RBG-13-61-14; family DATKZS01; genus DATKZS01. The sequence goes on along the minus strand of DATKZS010000019.1, from coordinate 1,327 downwards.
ATGAACCCGTCGAACCAGCCCAGGCCCCGGCCCGAGGTGTTCTCTTTATCGCCGAACCCGCCCACGGCCGGCCGCTCCCATTTGGTCCCGTCGCACGTCCGCCACACCTCCATGCCCTCGTCATGGTTCGCCGTCACCCCGTAGAGGCAGTCCTTGATCGCCGCCATCTTGCGCACGCCCAGGTTCAGCCGGCTCCCCAATCCCTTGTTCACCACCCGCGTCCACGTACCGTCAGAGTCGTAGCGCCACACCTCGGCCCCGTCCGTCACCCGCTTCGCGCTCGAACCCGAAAAGAAATTCCACATCCCCGGCAGCTTCCGGATGTTCAAGGTCCCCACGTACAACGACTCCTTATACACCGCCATCGAAAATGCGTACTTGTTCGACTCGATATTAAAACCGTCCTTGTTGATCTGCCGCACGTCCGTGAGCGTCTCGGTCTCCACCACCCCCGCGGCCATCGCTGAAACGCTCAGGGCCAATAGTGCCGCAAGAAAAACCGGTTTCTTCATGTTCATTCTCATCCCCCTTATCCGTGCTTGATCTTAACTTTACAAGCAACCGCCCGGGATTATCAAGTCAAAGCTCACAAATTTCAGGCTCCTTTACAATCCATGACCTCTGATGCTATAGGATAGAGGAGATGAAGCCATTGCGATTCAGCAAACATGCCAATGAGCAGTGCATCGAGCGTGGCGCGACCGAGGCCGAGGTCCGCGAAGCCATTTTTGCGCGGCACGCGGGAGCCGGCTAAACTAGGGCGTGAGTGGTGCCGCTTTAACGTGGCCTATGGGCGGACCTGGCAGGGTAAATTCTATGCGATAAAGCAGGTCGCTCCGGTAATCAAGGAGGATGACCGCGAAATTGTTGTCATCACCGTCTACACCTTTTATTTCTAGAAACGGAGGCTGGCCATGAAAATTTCTTATGACCCGGAGGTTGACGCCCTTTACATCCGGCTGATCGAGGGTGATCATGAATGCCGGACGGTGAGGCTCAACGACGAGATCGCCCTCAACATCGGCGAGGGCGAGAAGCTGGTTGGCATAGAGATCCTCGATGCCAAGAAAGTGCTGGATTCGGCTGACCCGCCGAGCATCATCCTGGAAAATCTGGTCGCCGCCGTGGCCTGAAATCCGGCGCCCGATTGAAACTGAACGGGGGCCCGCCGGCCGGCGGGCCCCCGTTATTGTGTGCCAGGCATGTCGCACCTGTTGGAGGTGGAAGTCCTCTGCGGGCCGCGGTGAGCGGAACCGCCAGCCTAGGCAAGGGTGTCCGCCGCGAGGCGGAATCTGAAGGAAGCCAATGGCAAAACACGGACTCGACG
>DATKZS010000018.1:0-9921 GCA_035527835.1 bacterium | reverse complement strand
GAAGCGGCTTCCATTGTGTTCCGCGCGTTCCATCATTTCTGACGTTATATCACTCTTGTCCAAAATAGGCGCTAAGAAAACCGCCAAGACGCCAAGAGCGTCAAGGGTCGCCAAGTAAATCATGATGTTTCTTTGCGGCCCAAAAAAGAACAGCTCCGGAGCGTTGGCCCCAACCGGCTTGGCGAACCGGCCGACGGGAGCGCCAAGCCAGAAACATTCGCACCCCAGCCCTCTTAAAATCGTGTTAAAAAATAATCCTTGGCGCTCTTGGCGTCTTGGCGGTTCTCCGGTCCGTTTATTTGGGACAGCACTGACGTTATATCCTAAACTCTTACGCGCCCGGCGACAAGCCCGATATTTTCAGAGCAAGCTCCGTGCCGGGTCCGCGCGAAATTATAACCGCCCGGTTTTCATGAAATTCCCCCGGTTTGAAAAAAAGCCCGAAGGGTGAGACTATGTAACCCGGTTCACGGTCCGGTAAGCATGCGGCGCGCTTGAATTTATCAGTCCCGGCATTATGTTATTCATTCAGGGGAAAGGGTCCACGTGTTCAGGATGAAAACCTTGGCGGCGCTCATCGTCGCGGCCATGCTTGTTGCCCCGATGGGTTGCCGGAATAAAAACCCGGCGGGCGGGGGCCAGGGCGTGAAAAAGCCCGGCGAGCTCAAGGTGCTCTGCACCTTCCTGCCCGTCTGGATCTTCACCAGGAACGTCGTGGGCAATCGGCCCGGAGTGGCCGTGGACGTGCTCATCCCCGGCCACCAGGGCCCGCACGACTATCAGCTCACCCCCGGAGACATGACCAGGATCGCCAACGCCGACCTCTTCGTCGCCAACGGCCTCTACCTCGACGAGTTCATCACCGACACCGTGAGGAAGGCGCGGCCGGGCCTCAGGATCGTCGAGGCCGCCGACGGCGTGACCCCCATTTCCTCGGATGACCAGGGCTTCTGGAACCAGTCGGATTCCGCCACCGAGCGCTTCCGCCTGGGCATCAACCCGCACGCCTTCGCCAGCCCCGGGCAGGCCGCCAGGATGGTGGATAGGATCGCCGGCGCCCTGGCCGACGTTGATCCCGCCGGCGCCGCCGACTACCAAAAGAACGCCCGCGACTACGCCGCCAGGCTCACCGCCCTCGCCGCCGACTTCAAAGCCGCGGCCGCCGCCGCCCCCGATAAAAAAATCGTCACCTTTCATAACTCCTTTGATTACCTCGCCCGCGACACCGGGCTCACCGTCGCGGGCGTGATCGAGAGCGTCCCCGGACAGGAGCCCGCCGCCGGAGAGCTCGCCCGCCTCGCCGCCAAGATCAGGAGCGCCCGCGTCGCCGCCATCTTCTCCGAGCCCCAGTACTCCCCCCGCCTGGCCCAGGTCCTGTCCGCCGAAACAGGGGTCAAGGTCTATGAGCTCGACCCCGTGGCCACCGGGAACATGGAGCCGGACTACTACGAAAAAACCATGCGTAAAAACCTGCAAACCTTGAAGCAGGCGCTGGGAGCGGACCCCGCGCCATGACTGCTCCCGGCAAATCCGGCGGGCGGCCCCTGGCCGCCATCACCGTAACCGATCTGCACGTGGACCTCGGCGGCGTCGCCATCCTGGAAGGCGTGAACGTCGAGGTCCGCCACGGCGAGATCACCGCCCTGATCGGTCCCAACGGCGCCGGCAAGACCACGCTCCTGCTCGCCATCCTCGGCATCGTGCCCTACCGAGGTCAGATCAAATTCAACGGAGGCCAAGCCCAGCCCCGCATCGGATACGTGCCCCAGACCCTCGACTTCGACCGCGGAATGCCCGCCACCGTCATGGACTTCCTCTGCATGGGCCATCAGCGCCGGCCCCTCTGGATCTCACAGGCCAAGGGCCAGAAGCAGCGCGCCCGCGACACCCTCGCCCTCACCATGGCCGACCACCTCGAAAAGCGCCGCCTGGGAAACCTCTCCGGAGGCGAGCTCCAGCGCGTGCTCCTCGCCCGCGCCCTGATGGAGGGGCCGGACATCATCCTGCTCGACGAGCCCGCCTCCGCCGTGGACCGCTCCGGCGAGGAGCTGTTCATGAAGCTCATCAAGAAACTCAACCAGGAAAAAAAGATCGCCATCCTCATGGTCTCCCACGACCTCACCATGGTCACCCGCCTCGCCCGCCAGGTCATCTGTTTAAACCGCGTCGTCCTCTCCGAGGGCAAGACCGCGGACGTGGTCAATGAAAAGACGCTCTCCGCCTGCTTCGGCGCGGACAAGGGCATCCTGCTCCACGACCACGGCTGGGACGGCGAGGTGAGCTGCGCTTATGACGAGGCCGGACACGAGCACGCCTCCGCAAAGGACGGTGACGCGAAGTGAGCGGGCTTTACGAGCTCATGAGCTCGCTGTTGCCCTTTGCCTGGGCCGAGCCCATGTTCATGAAGCGCGCGCTCATCGCCGTGCTCCTGGTCGCGCCCGCCTGCGCCGCCATGGGAGTCATGGTGGTCAACTTCCGCATGGCCTTCTTCTCCGACGCCATCTCCCACTCCGCCTTCACCGGCGTCGCCCTCGGCGTGCTCTTCGGCATTGACCCGCTCTACACCCTGATCGGGTTCGGCGTCCTGGTCGGATTGGCCATCGTCTCCGTCCGGCAGAGGAGCACGCTCTCCGTGGACACCGTCATCGGCGTCTTCTTCAGCTTCGCCGTCGCGCTCGGCATCGTCATCATCAGCGCCAGGAAGTCCCTCACCCGCGACCTCCAGACCTACCTCTACGGCGACGTCCTCTCCGTCACCGGCCACGAAATCATCGGCATGCTCATCCTCCTCATCGTCTGCGCCGCATTCCTCGCCCTCTTCTTCAACGACCTCTTCCTCATCGGAATCAACGAGCGGCTCGCCAAGGCCCACGGCATCAACGTCCGGTTCCTCGAATACGCCTACGCCCTGCTCCTCTCCCTCGTCGTCACCGTGTCCATCCGCGTTATCGGGCTCCTGCTCGTCACCGCCATGCTCGTGGTCCCCGCCGCCGCCGGAAGAAACCTCGCCCGCTCCGTCCGCTCCATGTTCTGGGCATCAATCATCATCGGCCTCGTCTCCGCCGTCTCCGGACTCATCTCGTCCTTCTACTTCGACTCCGCCACCGGCGCCACCATCATCCTCTGCGCCGCCGCCCTCTTCCTCATGAGCCAGGTCTGGGCCGCGGTCAGAGGACAATAATTAGGGACAGCCACCTTTTCGGAATATAACACACTGTTATTATAGATTATTTTTCATGCATCAGTGCATGGATACAGGCGGGCGTAAGTGGCGGCGGCTGGAAAGAATGGCCGTGAAACAGGTCTTTAATGGATCTGATTTTATTTTGTTCCTAGGCCCTCAGGGAACTGGGCCATGGGGCAACTTAACGCCCCGAATCTCCATATGCATAAAGGTATAGTTATTTTATAATTATATCAATTAGTTGTGCGCCCAAAAGGTGGCTGTCCCTAATTACTAATTACTACCCGAACAGCGAGTTGTACTTGCCCTTGCTCGGCACGTGGAACGTGTAGCCGTCCGCCGTGACCCGGTTCTGCTCGTAAACCGCCCTGGTCCTCTCCAGCAGGTCCGCGTAATCATCGGCCGTAAGCGGCCCCTCGGGAATCGCATAAGCCGGGTTCAGCCGCGCCGCCCGCGCCCTCCGTCCCGCTCCCAACGCCGCCGCCGCGCCCGCCGCCGCGCCCGCCTTTAAGAACCCCCTCCGGCCAAGACCCTTTCTCACGTCTGTCATTTCTCCGGGTCCAGCGGCGGCGGCTCGATGATTTCAGCGGAGGACCGCTTGGTTTTAGGGCCTGGTTTTTGTGCGCCGGGCTGATACTGGTCCCTGCCGGCGGCGAGCCAGGGCGGGGGCGTGGTGGATGAGCCGGCGTCGGAGCGGTGCTCGGGCCCGCGGGCCGGCTGGGCCGCGGCGTGGCCGGGCGCATGGTCGGGCGCGTGGCCTGGGGCGGGGGCCGGCGCGGCCTGGTGATGGTCGGCGCTATGGGCGCCGCCGGGGCGGGACGCGGGGGGCGCGGACTTGGGCGGAGAGGGCGGCGCGCTGGATGACGGCGCTTGGCCGCCCCCTCCTTTGGGGTCCTTAGGCGCTACCGGGCTTTTTTTTTCCGTAGGCTCGCCGGTGCCTGAGATCTGTCCCAGGTAATCGGGGAGTTCGAGCCCGGCCATTTTGGCGACGTCATGGAGCGGGGGCAGGCTCTTGATGAGGCTCGCGAAAAAATTTGCGGTGGATGACGCCCCATTTGCTCCGCCGGAGTCCCAGACGGTGACCTTGTCAATTTTCAGGTTCTTGATGGCCTCGACCTGCATGTTGACCATGGCCTCGAGTTTTTCGACGAGGAGGAAGGTGGCGGCGGCCTTGGCGTCTCCGCCGCAGCTTTTCACCAGGCCCTCGTAACCCGCGGACTTGGAGTCGAGGAGTTTTCTGAGGCCGTTGGCCTCGGCCTCGTATTTCATGAAGATGGCGTCGGCCTGGCCCTTGGCCTCGCGCCTGGTTTTTTCGGCCTCGGCCTCGGCCGCGATCTCGACCTTTCTCTTTTCGATCTCCTGGCGGACGACCTCGGCGGCGGTCAGTTTTTCCATCTCGGCCTTGGCCTGCGCTTTCTGAATTTCGACCTCGGCCTCGCGCCAGGCCACCTGGCCCTTGCGGTTGGCCTCGGCCTGTTTCTGGGCGAGCTGGGCCTCGGCCTCGGCGATGTCGGCCTTGGCCAGGTTCTCGCCCTTGACCGCGTCGGCCTCCTGTCCCTGGACGTAGACGCGGCGGTCGGCCTCGGCCTGCTTCTGGCCCTTGTCCGACTCGGCCACGTTGACGGCGACCTTGATCTCCTTTTCGCGGTGGGCCTCGGCCTCGCCCACGGCGGCCTGCGTCTCCTGCTGTTGCACGTAGATGCGGCGGTCGGCCTCGGCCTTCTTCTTGCCCTTTTCCGCCGAGGCCACGTTCTCGGCGACCCGGATCTCCTTTTCCCGCGTGGCCTCGGACTGGCCGATGGCGCCCTTCTTCTCCTGCTCGGCCACGTCAACCTTGGCCTGGTTGATGGCCTCGGACGCGGCCTTCTTGCCGATGCTCTCGATGTAGTCGGACTCGTCGGTGATGTCGGTGATATTGACGTTGATGAGGTAGAGCCCGACCTTGTTCAGCTCCGGCTCCACGTTCTGCCGGATGGCCGTCAGGAACGACTCGCGGTCCTGGTTGATCTGCTCGATGGTCAGCGAGGCCACGGTGAGGCGGAGCTGGCCGAAGATGATCTCCTTGACCATGTTCTCGATCTCGCGCGGCGGCAGGTTCAAGAGGCGCTCGGCGGCGACCGTCATGATCTTGGGATTGGTCGAGATGCCCACGGTAAAGGTCGAGGGCACGTCAATCCGGATGTTCTGCAGCGACAGAGCGCTCTTCAAGGGGATGTTGATGGTCATGGGGGTGAGGCTCATGTAGGCGAAGTCCTGGAGCAAGGGGATGACCAGAGTGCCGCCGCCGTGGATGCACTTCGCCGCCTCTCCTTCCTTGGTCCGGCCGTAGATGACCAGGATCATGTCCGAGGGACAGCGCTTGTAGCGCGTGGCGAAAAATATAAGTAGCGAGATAGTAATAGCTAACCCGGCTATTAACACCAATGCCGCGAGTCCAGTCCCGAATCCCATTTTCTTATCCTCCTTGCTTAAATCTTTTCGACGATCAGATTGTTGCTTTTAATGAACACCACCCGGACCCTTGCTCCGGTCTTGATCTGCTGTTTGTCGTTGGCCTCGGCCTCGAACTCCATGAGTCGGTCCTGGACCGAGACCTGGATCTTGCCCACGCCGCCGGCGGGGATGGTGAGGTAAACCGTGCCTTCCTCGCCGATGGCCTTCTTGAGATCAATGTTGCCGGAGGATTGGAGATGCACCATCAGGGTCATGGCCTTGGCAATGAGCCAGAGGCTGGCGGACCCGGCGGCGAAGGCGCCCGCGGCCGAGAGAATGGCGCCGACGTGGAAGCCCACGTCGAGCATGAGGCCGACCAGTCCGAACATCATGAAGAACGCGACCAGGCCCTGGAAGGTGAGGAGCTTGAAGCTCAAGTCGGCGTCGGCGTGGCCGGCGTCGGCGGTGTGTTCGATGCCGTCGGCGTGGTCGAGGCCGGCGCCGTCGAGCCCGTCGGCGTGGTCGAGGCCGGTGCCGGCGTCGAGGTCATGGGTCATGCCCAGGAACTGGAAGCCCAGGCGGATGACGAAGAGGGTGCCGCCCACGAAGGCGCAGACCAGGAACACCTTGTCCAGGGCCGTGAACCCGCTAAATAATTCGCTCATGATCCCCCTCCCCCGGCCCGGCGCCGAGAGGCCGCAAAGTAAGAATGTTTTTGATCGTTACTCATGCCTTTCCCGTGGTTCTACCTGTCTTAACGACATCGCGCCGCGAGTTTCCCGGCGGACCTCCGGAAAAACCGCCCCGCGTCAGCCCGGCAATCATAGCGCAGCGGATTCCCCGCTGCAAGGGCCAAGCGGAAAAATTTTTAGACCCCGGTCCCATAATCAATGGCCACCTGATAATTCATACCGCTTGGCTTAAACTAACAAACAGGGGTCAGACCCCTTTAACTCCTTTAACTGGAAAACTCTTGGCGGAGTTATGAAACCACTTCTATTTTATATCCTCCGGAATGAGCGAGAACATGGCGGCGTCGGTGGGGCCGGAGCGGAGGCGGAGGCGGTTTCTGAGCACGGCCTCGAAGCGGGCGCCGGTTTTTAAAGCCACGCGCCGGCTGGCGTGGTTTTCTACGGCGGCGACGATCTCGACGCGCAGGAGTCCGAGGTCGGTGAAGGCGAATGAGGCGAGCAGGCGGGTTGCCTCGGTGGCGATGCCCTGGCCCGCGCGTCCGGACCTGACCCAGTAGCCCAGGTTGGCGAAGAGGTTGAGGCGGTCTATGCGGTTAATGCCGCAGCCGCCGAGAAATTCCCCTGTCATTTGGTCCTCGATCGCGAAGGCGTACTCCTCCCCCTTTTCCCAGGCCTCGGCCCGGCTGTTCACCCACTGCTCGGTCTCGGCGGGCGAATACTCCGCATGGAACCAGTGGCCCCACAACGAGAGCGCGTCCTTGGACTCCCACGCCGCGTCGAAAATCGCCTGGGCGTCGCCCGCGCGGTGTCTCCGGAGCAGCACCCGCTCCCCGGCCAGCTCGGTCCTGATTTTCTGTTTCATGGACCTCTCCTTCCACCAGCTATGTGGGAGCGACTTCAGTCGCGATGACCTCATTTAACGGATGGCGCTATTGCCGCGAGCAACTATATCATCAGAAGAAAGATTTCGCACCGAGGCACGGAGAGCACAGAGAAGAAGGTGAGTGATAATTTATTTCCCAAGATCTGAGCGCCCCTTCACCATCGGCAACCTTGACAATTCGGCCTGCTTCGATATATTAGAACACTAGTTTGGGGCTGTAGCTCAGTTGGGAGAGCGCTTGAATGGCATTCAAGAGGCCGAGGGTTCGACTCCCTTCAGCTCCACCATCAATAAAACCAAAACACCGTCTTTGCGGAGAACCATCGCATGGAGGGTGTTTTTCGTTCCGCCTGAAAAACCCGAATTTTCGCGGACCGTTGCGGATGTTTTGAACTCCTTGGTGGTGTACCCGTTGATATGCTACAATAAACTTCTCAATGGCTTCAGGTGGATGAACCATGCCGGAGAATTTTTTCAAATTCATTTACGATGAATACGGGAACACCCGTAAGATCTCCGTGACGGGTAGAGGGTGCGGTGTTCTTTCACATAAATACACAAACAAGGGCACGTCCTTTACCTCCAAGGAGAGGGCTTCATTGAAGCTGGAGGGCCTGTTGCCGCCAGCTATTCGCTCGTTGAAAAGCCAAGTTGAGAACTGTCGGAACGTTTTCAAACAGAAGGATACGGACATTGAAAAATACGTTTACCTCCGATCGTTGTACGAGCGTAATGTAACTCTGGCGCATGCCGTGTTCGCCAGCGACATAGCTCTGTTTATGCCGATCATCTACACGCCCACGGTTGGCTACGCCTGTCAGCACTATTCGGAGATGTATCGCAGCCCCGATGGCCTGTTCTTTTATCCGGGAAACATTGAGCAAGCCGAGGACATTTTAGCGATGCACGGTCATCGGGACATCCGCATTGCCGTGGTCACCGATAATCAGGGCATTCTCGGCATCGGCGATCAAGGTGCGGGGGGCATTGCTATCTGCCTGGGCAAACTGATGCTCTATACGCAAGGCGCGGGAATCGCCCCCTGGCATTGCCTGCCCATTTCCCTCGATGTCGGGACCGACAATCAGGCACTGCTTAGCGATCCCAATTATCTTGGCTGGGCACATCCGCGTCTGAGTGGGGAGGAATATATCAGGTTCATCCAGCGTTTCGCCAGGGCTTTCCGGACCGTATTTCCAAACGCGCTCTGCCAATGGGAAGACTTTTCCAAGCAGAACGCCTTCGCCATTCGGGATGCATATCTGCACGACTTAATTTCGTTTAATGATGACATTCAGGGCACGGGAGCCGTAGCCCTGGCGGCTATTCTCACCGCCTTGAGGATCAAGAAAGAAAAGTTGACCGAGCAGGTATTTCTGATACACGGTGCGGGCGCGGGCGGAGTGGGCATTGCCGAACAGATTAATTTCTCCCTGATCGAAGAGGGCCTGAGTGAAAAAGAAGCGGCCGGGCGCATTTTTACTCTGGACAGCCGCGGCCTAGTTACCACCAATCGTAAGATCGAACCCTATAAGGTTCCCTTTGCCAAGGATCCTTCAAATTACCCCTGGCTATCGGTGCATAAGGACGCCGAGCTGCCCGGTGTTATCAAAAATGCTAAAGTGACGATCCTAATCGGGTCTTCAGGGCAGGCAGGCTGTTTCGACAAAAGCATCATCGAGGCGATGCTCGCCAACACCCCGCGGCCGGTTGTTTTGCCGCTGAGCAATCCTACCAGCAGCTGCGAGGCCCGGCCGCAGGATATTTGCGACTGGAGCGGCGGCAACGTTCTGCTCTCTACGGGAAGTCCATTTGGAACAGTTGACATGGATGGTTGCAGTATTCGCGTCGGCCAATGTAATAACGTGTTCGCCTTTCCCGGCGTGGGCTTGGGGATGCTGGTGTCCGGAGCGCGGGAGGTGAAGCCCTCATTCTTTGCTGCCGCGGCCAGGGTCATTTCAAAGATGGTCCCGTCGGCTGATGAGAAAAAGGGCATACTGATGCCGCGGCTGAATGAGCTGAGAAAGGTTAGCAGAGAGGTGGCTATAAAAGTCGCTATGACCGCTGCGCAGGAGGGGGTGAGCGGTCTCTGCGTATACAGCAGTTTCCAGCATGATAACGATCCTGAAAAAATCAGGCTGCTTATTGATAAAATTCGCTGGAAACCGAAATACCTGCCGCTGGTCCCGGCGTAAAGCCAGTCCAACCCCGGGTGATCGTCGGGGCGCTAGACGCTCAACCCGGCGGCAAGACCTTTATCATGGATCAAGTTACTAATGTTACCACGACTGGTTGCACCGTCTCTTTCATCTCCATAGATGGCGCTTCTTCCGCGGGGACGGCTAATTTCGATTGGATCGTAATCGATGAATGAAAGGAATACCCCATTCCTCGAAACCAGACGCTAACCAACATCAGCAGGTGGGTTTTTAAAGCAAATCGTTCGATAGCTCGATTTTATCTGACCAACGGGGATGGCTCCAAACATTCACCGTTGGTTCGATTCCAGGTTTATATCCTCCACCATCATTCCCGGAGGCTCTTGCCTCCTTCCAGATCCAGCCCGGCGCGATCAGCGCCCGGGCGCATTATTGTGTGCCAGGCATGTCGCACCTGTTGGAGGTGGAAGTCCTCTGCGGGCCGCGGTGAGCGGAACCGCCAGCCTAGGCAAGGGTGTCCGCCGCGAGGCGGAATCTGAAGGAAGCCAATGGCAAAACACGGACTCGACG
>DATKZS010000017.1:0-2857 GCA_035527835.1 bacterium | reverse complement strand
GCGCGCCCCCACGCCGGGTCCGGTGCCGCTGCCAATGGCTCTCAATGGAAAATCACGGCAGGTATCCGAGCGCGCGGAGCTTCTCGATGGTGGCCGGGTCGAGGGCGGGCACGGCGAAGCCCTTGCCCTCGTCGGGATGGGCCTGGCGATAGGAGATGATCCGGGCGGAAAGGTCATGGTAAACGTCGGAGCTGGTGTTGATGAGGTTCCTGGTCTCGCCGGGATCGTCCTCCAAGTTGTACAGCTCGTCCCCGCCCCGCGAGTCCCAGATCAGCTTCCACGGGTAGTGGATCAGGGCCTTTTGCCGGCGGTCGAGCTCGCTGAAATCATGGCCGGGGAACTTGCCCTGGACCACCTTGATAAAGTTGAGCGGCCTCATGACCTCGGCCAGGATGCCGCCGATCTCGGCGCGGTCGGGCCCGAGCGTGGCCTTGAGCACACCGTCGAGGCCCCTGCCTTCCTGCAGGGCCACGATCATGGCGGGCAGCTCGCGCAGGCTCACCGGCAAGTCCACCCGCTTTCCCGCCGGCAACCGGCCGGGCGCGGCCATGCAAAGCGGCACGTGGAGCAGGCGGTCGTACAGGGTCCGCTCATGTCCCCACAGCCCGCCGTGCTCATCGAACATCTCGCCATGGTCGGAGAGAACGATCACCACCGTATCGGCCTCAAGCCCGAGCCGCCCAAGCAGGTCCCGGATCTTGGCCAGCTCATGGTCCAGGTACAGGATCTCGCCGTCGTAGAGCGTGACCTCGGTGTCCCTCTGCTCCGGCGTCAGCTGGTCCATCCCGGCGTTACGGGCCACGAAGTCCCGGCTCACGCCGGCGAGCCGCCGCACCGCTTCCGTGGGCGACTCGAAAAAGGAATAGGCGCCGGAGAACCGGGGCATGGGCGGATGGGCCTCCATGTAATTGATGAACATGAAAAATGGAGAGCCGTTGTTTTTGAGGTCCGCAAGCCAGCGGGCAACGACGCGCCAGGTGTCGGCCGCTCCGGCGTCGGCGGGGAAGAGGTCGGGATAGAAGATCCATGACAGGTCCTGGAGGATGGACGCCCCGAGGAAGGCCGTCATGTCCGGCCGCCATCCTTCGATGAAGCGGTCGAATCCCTGGTCCATGTTGGTCATCCTTCCGACCACGGGGTTATTGGAATAGGCCAGGGTGACGTAGCCCTTGGCCCGAAAGATCTCGGCCAGGGTCACGAACTCCTGGCCAAGCCATAAGTGCTCATGGGTGCAGTGGTGGATGCCGGGGTAAAGCCCGGTGAAGAAGGAGGCGTGGGAGGGCACGGTCCAGGGGGCCGTGGCATAGGCCCGGCTGAAGAGAACGCCCTGCCCGGCCATCCGGTCGAGCGCGGGAGTGGTCGGCCGCGCATAGCCATAGGCGGAGACGTGGTCCGCCCGGACCGTGTCCAGGACGATCATCACCACGTTGGGCGTATCGGCGCGCGCCGCGCGGGGAGGGCCGTGGTAGATGCCGGAATAAACAAAAACCAGGGATACGGCCGCTACACCCGTCACAGCCAGGGCCAGGCTTTTCCATCTGGAAGGCCGCCGGGCCCGGGCGATCAGCCGCGCCATGAGCCGAAGCAGTCCCCAGTTGACAAGACCCCACCCCACGATCAACACCGGCCCCGCGGCGAGGCGCCAATTAGCGGGCGCGAGGACCACTCCGCGCAGGCCGAGCAGAAAAAAGGACCCCGCCGCGATCATGGCCCCGGCGTGGAGCCACAGCTTTTCCGGGTCGGCATGGCGCCGGAGCCGGCGGTTAAACAGGGACGTGGCCCCGATCATGGCGGCGGCCGCCGCCGCGGCGGTCAGCAGAAACGGGACCGGGGAGTGGCCCGGCCGATACACGGTGGAGGCCCAGGCGTAAAAGAGGGCCAGCGCGGCCGGGACCGCCAGGGCCATGAGTACAAACCCACAATAATACCAGCGCTCCATCGCGGCCGTGGTCCGGCCCTTGCCCCGGAGCAGGGCCGCGGCGCTCAGCAATAACGCCAGGCAAAGGCCGGCCAGCGCGCCAAAGCCGATAAAGGCCAGGACGTCGAGGGCCATGGTCTTGACCTGGGTGATGAGCCATCCGCGGGCCGAGACCTGCATGCCAAGCGGCGAGCCGGGAAGGAAGTCGGCGAGCAGGACAAGGAGCGCGAGGCAGAGCGCGTTGGCCGCGCCGATCACCAGGCCGAACCAAGCCGACAGCGGCCACGAGGCCCAGACAGGCCGAAGGTCGGATCTCATTTGAATGGCACCCGTAGCGGCCCGGCTTTGGAGTGCGCGGGCATGACCGCGCTTTCATTGGCGCCGATGGCGTCGAAGCGCGCGTGCCGGGTTGCGCGTAAATGGGATGGAGGCCGCATGGAAAATTTCATCGCCAATGAAAGCGGCGTCGTGCCGCCGCACTCCAAGGTTCCGTTCCCGCGATCGCCGCTCCTCACCGGCATGAATTCATGATAATGGAAAGCGGCCCAGACCGCAAAGAGCCGGAGGCAAGTAGGGCGTAGAGCGCGGGGCGGAGGGCGTGAAAGACCGCTGCTTTGGCGCCAATTTATTTCGTTATTGTAGCGAATTGGCATTTTTCAGCGCCAACGGCGCGATATTCTCCAGCCTGGGGTGTGAACCCCGGGATGGAGATCATCGAATCCTTTTCAGCGCTGAAAGCGCGACATAGGGCAAGCTTATGCCGCGTCTTCAGCGCTCCAATGGATTCTCGACGACGTGTTCCTGGGGTTCACACCCCAGGCTGGAGAATGGTCCGATCCAGGTACATAGGTAACACAATGAACCAGGCACATGGGTTACACTCTCGGCATGATCAAGACAGGAGGTTTTGTCATGCCGTGGAAGGAGACATGTGCCATG
>DATKZS010000016.1:0-13952 GCA_035527835.1 bacterium | reverse complement strand
GCCGCGATCCGTCGCAACAACCTTTGCTCAAGGAGGTCCATTATGCGCTTCCTAAACCAATATCGAAAAAGTGGTCAGCAATTGCTGACACTTTGTCATGAATCAACATTTTAAGTGGTCAGTAAATGCTGACACTTGGCCCATTAAGGGTGGTTCTTCGCACTGGAGAATGGATAATATGTGCGGCGCGGATCGCGTAGAGCGAAGGGCGAAGGGCGAAGGGCGTAAATCAAATCGGCGCCAACCTAGAGGTCTTTCACGCCCTCCGCCCTGCGCTCTACGCTCTACTCGCCTCCGGTTCCGCTCCCATGTTATGTTTCGGATCCACTCTGGAAGGTGAAGAACCAAAAGGGTTACAAGGAGCGTGATCAAGATATGCTCGGAGTGAAGGTTCTGGGCTTCGGAGAGCGCTGACATGACGGCTCCGAGCGCTCAAATGGTCTTCAGTCCGCCGGCCGCTTGTTACAAACTTGTTACCCCACCGCGGATCCGTACCTGTATCCTTGAGGTCGTAATAACAAACGGACCCAAAGGAGGCAAGGCAAATGATGAGGACAAGACAATGCATGACGGGTGTATGGTTGATGTGTCTGTTCCTGTACACGGGACAGGCCCAGGCCCAAGTAAACCGGTACGCAGGCCCGCCGCGGGCGCCCAACCTGATCGTGCCCCAGTCCCGCGTATTCGCGGTGCGCCAGGCGGGCGGGATCGGGATCACCGGTGTGGAAGTCGGGGTTGTGATCCTGGCGCAGGCGGCCACGACCACCATGGACATTGATCTTGAGAACCGCTCCGGCGCGCGGCAAGAGGCCGAGCTGCTGGTGCCGGTCCCGGAAGGGGCGGTGGTCAAGAGTTTCTCGTTCCAGGGGCAGGCCAGCGAGCCCACGGCCCAGATCCTTTTAAAGGATGAGGCCAAGCTCACTTATGAGGCGATCGTGAGGAAGATCCGGGACCCGGCGCTTATGGAGTTCGCGGGGTATAACCTGATCCGGACCAGCGTGTTCCCGATCGAGGCCGGCGGCCGGCAAAAGGTCCGCCTGACTTACGAGCACCTTCTCAAGGCCCGGGGGAGCCGAGTGGACTACGTGCTGCCGCGCACCGAGTCCGTTGACTACAAGGTGCCCTGGAAAATCTCGGTCAAGATCAAGTCCAGGCAGCCGATCAGTACCGTGTACTCGCCCAGCCACGAAATCGAGAGGGTGCGCGGGAACGCGTATGTCGTCTCGGCGAGACTGGCGTCAGGGGTTTCCATCGAGCCCGGGTCCTTCCGGCTTTCCTACCTCATTGAGAACGAAGGTGTGAGCGCCGCCCTTTACTCTTACCCTGATCCGAAGGTCGGCGGCGGCTACTTCCTGCTCCTGGCCGGAGTGCCCGCCCGCATCGAGGACAGCGACGAGGGAAGGAACATCAAGCGCGAGGTCACCCTGGTCCTGGACCGCTCGGGCAGCATGAAGGGCGGGAAGCTCGATCAGTCCAAAGAGGCGGCCATCCAGGTGCTGGAAGGGCTCAAGGACGGAGAGGCCTTCCGCCTGATCGTTTACAGCGACTCGATTGACGTGTTCTCGCGTGGTCCGGTGCTCAAGACCGCGGAAAACGTGAGACAGGCACGGGCCTACCTGCGGGGCATAAGGCCCTCGGGCGGCACCAACATTCATGACGTGCTCCTGGAAGCGCTCCGGCCGGCGCCCGGGGAAGGAATGCTTCCCCTCGTGCTTTTCCTGACCGACGGGTTGCCCACCATCGGCCAGACCTCGGAGAAGGCGATCCGGGATGCGGCGCGGGAGGGCAACGGCCACCACCGCCGGGTGTTCACCTTCGGGGTCGGCGTGGACGTTAACGCTCCGCTCCTGGACATGATCGCGTCCGAGAGCCGGGCCGCTTCGACGTACGTTCTTCCCGGCGAGGACGTGGAGGCCAAGGTGGCCGGAGTGTTCAAGCGGCTTTCCGGGCCGGTGCTGGCCTCTCCCACGCTGCGGGTCGTGGACAGGATCGGAAGGACGGCGCCGGGCCGCGCGCGCGAGCTGCTTCCGGCCCGGCTGCCCGACCTGTACGAGGACGATCAACTGGTGCTGCTCGGCCAGTACACGGGGGACGAACCGCTGCAATTCGTGATCAGCGGCAATTACCTGGGCCGGCAGCGGAGCTTCAAGTTCGGTTTTGACCTGGCCGACGCGAGCACCCGGAACTCGTTCGTTCCCAGGCTGTGGGCCAGCCGCAAGATCGCTCTGCTGGTGGATGAGATCAGGCAGTCGGGCGCGGACGTTCACTATTCGGCGGGCGCCGCCGGGCCCGGCGATCCCGGGACCAAGGAGCTGGTTGACGAGGTGGTGAGGCTGTCCAAGGAGTTCGGGATCCTCACCGAGTACACCTCTTTCCTGGCCGTGGAAGGGACGGACCTGTCCGACCATGACCAGGTGCTGGCGCAGGCGACCCGGAACTTCAATGCCAGGGCCATTAACGTGCGGTCGGGCATGGGCGCCGTAAATCAGAGCGCCAACGTGGGCTTCATGGCCGGCCAGGCGGTGATGAACACCAGGAACGCGTACATGGACCAGAACATGAACCGCGTCTCCGTGGCCAATGTGCAGCAGGTAAATGACCTGGCCTTTTACAACAGCGGCACGCGGTGGGTGGACAGCAGGATCGTGGGCGATGGCAGGGCGGCGAGGCCGGTGAAGATCGTCGAGTTCGGCTCGCCGGAGTACCAGCGGATCATGGACCGGCTGGCCCGCGACAACCGGCAGGGCGTGTTCATGCTGCGGGGAAGCGTGCTGATGCAGATAGACGGGCAACCCGTCCTCA
The DNA here is from genome assembly GCA_035527835.1 of bacterium. GTDB lineage: Bacteria > RBG-13-61-14 > RBG-13-61-14 > RBG-13-61-14 > DATKZS01 > DATKZS01. Next base: position 11,150 of record DATKZS010000016.1, on the reverse strand, counting down.
TCAAGGCCCCGGCCGGCCGCTGAAAAAAGCCGCAAATTAACATCCGGGAGAGGCAAAAGGCGCGCGGGCAATATATTGCCGGACTGGTCGAAAACCAAGACCTGAGCTCCAAGGATGACAGCCTTGGCCAGGCTGTGCTAAAAACTATAAGGAGCCGGGCCCGGGATAGGAACTTCACGTTCGAGGAGGCGGATGAGTAAAAATATCATACTCGTGATCGAGGACGACGCGGCAATCAGGCGGGGCATTGTTGACGCTTTTCAGTTCCAGGGTTACGAGACCATGGAAGCGGGGGACGGCGAGTCCGGGCTCGAGCTCGGGCTCACCGCCGCCTGCGACTTGGTGCTTCTTGATCTGGTGCTGCCGCGGCGGGACGGGCTCGAGATCCTGGAGCAGGTCCGGAAAGGCCGGCCGTCGCTCCCGGTCATCATCCTGACGGCCCGAGGCGATGAGAACGACCGGGTGCGGGGCCTCCGGCTGGGGGCCGATGACTACGTGGTCAAGCCGTTCAGCGTGAAGGAGCTGCTGGCCCGGGTGGAGGCCGTGCTGCGCCGGACGCCCGGCCGGCCGCTCGATCTTTCCGAGGTCGCAATCCCGGACGGCGTGGCCGACTTCGCGCGGTGCGAGGTCCGCTTCGATAACGGCGACCGCTGCGAGCTGTCCGAGCGCGAGATCGAGCTTTTGCGCTATCTCGCGGTGAACGCCGGCCGCGCGGTGTCGCGCGACGAGATCCTGGCGCGGATCTGGAAGCTGAACCCGCGGGCCATCCTCGGCACCCGCACCATTGACATGCACGTGGCCCGCCTGCGCGAGAAGTTAAGGGACGACTTGGCCAGCCCGAAAATAATCCTGACCGTCCGGGGAAAGGGATACATGTTCGCGAGGGGTGAAGAGACATGATCAGGCGGCCGTGGATCATCATGTCGGTCTTCGGACTCTGCCTGGCCGTGAGCTTCATCGCCATCGGACTGGTGAGCGCCGTGGCCCTGCGGCTGGAGAACGAGCGCGAGCGGGCCGCGCAGGAGGCCGCGCAGGGAGAGAGCATCCGGCTGGCCTTGTGGCGCATGGACTCAGCGCTCTCGACCTTTATCGCGGCGGAGAGCGCCCGGCTTTATTACGCTTACGACCCTTTTTATACCCTGGCCGAGACCTCGCTGCCCCAAGAGGCATACGCGCTGGTTGACGCGGACAGACGCTTCCCCTCTCCGCTTAAAGGACGCGACTTTGATCACATCCGGATCCATTTTCAGTTGGGTCCCGGCGGAGAGCTCAGTTCCCCGCAGGCGGCCACTGGAAACAACCCATCCGGCCCTGTCGCAATCAACGGCAATCATCGGGACCAATCGGCATCGGTCCTGCTCGACAAGTTGGGCCGGATCGTCAACAGGGACTCGCTTCTGCAAGCCCTTAACCAGGAGAATGCCCGGATTCCCGTGTCCAGTCCTCCGCTTATTGCTTCGCGCAAAAACGTTCCCCGGAGCCAATTATCCCAATCCGCCATGAGCGAGCGGGAATTTCAGGACCGGGCGGTGCAAAACGTCGTGGTCAATACTCAAATGATTGAGGCCGGTCAGGCTGACCTGGCGGGCCTTGTGAATGACCCTGAAACCAACCTGATGCGGCCGGTGTGGATCAAAGGCGAGCTGTTCCTGGCGAGAGTGGTGGACCGGGGCAACGGCCGGTCCATCCAGGGCTGCTGGCTGGACTGGCCCGGGATAAGCAAGTGGCTCCTGGCCGAGATCGAGGACTTGCTTCCGGGGGCGGAGCTCGTGCCGGCAACAGACAGGGACGACAGCGACCCTGGCCGCATGCTGGCCGCGCTGCCGGTGAAACTCGAGCCGGGACCTCTGCCGCAGGGCTTAGTGCGTCAAGACTCGGCGGTCAATCTGGTGCTCGCATTGGCATGGATAAGCGCGATCATCGCGGCCATCGCGGTCGGGGCATTGCTTTTGGCCGCGGTGTCATTGAGCGAGCGCCGTGCCGCCTTTGTCTCGGCCGTCACCCACGAGCTGCGGACCCCCCTCACCACGTTGCGCATGTACACCGAGATGCTGGCCGAGGGAATGGTGCCGGACGAGGAAAAGCGGCATTCCTATATCGAGTCGCTCCGCGCGGAATCCGAGCGCCTGGGCCACCTGGTCGAAAACGTGCTCTCCTACTCCCGCCTCGAAAAGGGCAATGCCCGGGCGGCGGTCCAGGTGGTATCAGTGGAGGAATTGGTGGAAAGGGTCATGGGCCCGCTCACGGACCGCGCCAGGCAGGCCGGAATGAACATTGAGCTGGACGCCGGGCGCGACGCGCTCACCGCCAACGTCCGGGCCGATGCCCCGGCGGTGGAGAGGATCCTTTTCAACCTGGTGGACAACGCCTGCAAGTACGCAAGCCGGGGAACGGACCGGACCATACGGCTTGAGCTTGCCAGGGGCGACAAGTTCGTGGTGCTGAGAGTGCGGGACCAGGGACCGGGGATTTCCAGAAAAGACGCGCGCCGGCTGTTCCGGCCCTTCTCCAAGTCCGCCCAGGCCGCCGCCAACTCCGCTCCGGGAGTGGGCCTGGGCCTCTCGCTCAGCCAAAAGCTCGCCCGCAACATGGGCGGCGACCTCCGCCTCGAAAGCAACACCGCTCAAGGCGCCTGTTTTGCCTTGTCATTGATCGTGGCGCGAGCTTAATGCCATCTGGTATCAGTTGTCCCCCCACGGGCTGCCCGTTGTTCCTCGCGGCGGTCTGCGCCCTATTCGGGCCGCCGCGGGCCGGTATTTGTTCAGCCCGCGCATTTTTCGGCTAGAATTATATGGGAGGCTGTGATCGTGAGCAGTAAGACCAGGACCAGGCACCGGCGTTTCTCGTGGCTCTCCGACTGGCGCGGCATCAAGAGCGCGCTCGGCGAGATGCGCGGCAGGGGCTATCCCCCGCAGCCCCGGCTCAACCGGGACCATGCGCCCGCGCCCGGCGAGAGTCCGCCCGATGCGCCATGGATCGAAAAGGCCATCCGCGACAAGATCGCCCATCACCCCGCCAACTCCCTCGAGTTCCCGTTCGCCGGCGAGAAAATCTTTGACGAGCCCATCATCGGCTTCGTGCGCGGCGACGACCCCATCTTCACTGAATACAAAAAAATCATCGGGCCGCACCACTACACGCCCGAGGAGATCATGGCCTGGCAGGCGCGGCAAAACGGCGTCGCGCCGCCGTCCGCCGCGGACCTCGCGGTGGTCAGCTTCGTCATGCCCATCGCCGCCGCCACCCGGGCCGACAACGCGAGGATGGACCAGTGGCCCTCCGAGCGCTGGGCCCAGACCCGGCTGTTGGGCGAGATTTTCAGTCAGACCATGGTGCGCGCGATCGTGACCGAGCTGATGGGCCGCGGCGTCCTCGCCGTGTCCCCGGACGTGACCCCGCTGTTCAACAAGAAGCGCTACCCGCGGGTGGGCTGGGCCTCGCCCTGGTCGCACCGGCACATGGCCTACGCCGCCGGGCTCGGGACCTTCGGCAGGCACGACTTCCTGATCACCGAGAAAGGCTGCGCCCACCGGCTGGGCAGCTTCGTCGCGAACCTCCGCCCGGGCCTCGTGCGCGAGCGGCCCGCCGACATCCACGCCGCCTGCCTCCACCATCAGCGCGGCGCCTGCCTGAAGTGCGCCAAACGCTGCCCGGTGGGCGCCATTACCGAGGCCGGGCATGACAAGGAAAAATGCTATGAGCACGTGGCGCGCTCGCTGAAATACGTAAACCGCAACTACCACATCTTCATCTACGGCTGCGGGCTGTGCGCCACCACGGTCCCCTGCGAGGCCCGCGACCCGGTGGCCAAGCCCGAGCCGGAGGAGTAGCGCCGCTGGACCGGTGACGCTTTAATGACGGGGGAGGCGAGCTACGGCAGCGTGGCATGGCCGGGAAGCCCGGCCCGAGGCGCGGCCCGGCAGGGCCGGAAGCGCTGCGCGGCCTTGACATATAGGCCCGACTGGGTTATATTCCATGCTTGCCGGCGCTTCCGCCGGCGTCTTTTCGACTGATCCTGGGTAGCTCAGTCGGTAGAGCGGGTGGCTGTTAACCACTTGGCCGGGGGTTCGAGTCCCTCCCCAGGAGCCAGAATTTTTACCCCTAACTTGAGGGGCTTTTTATTTAACGCCAAGCCTCGGCGATACGCCTCGCTGGGGCTTTCGTTTTTCCTAAAGTTTTCCGACAGGTTGCGGCCCGCTCACACTTTTGCTCCGTTCTCCATGTCAACCCGCTCGACCCGTTCCCGCCCCTAAAACCCACAGGTTGCTTTCAATTCACCAGAAATTTCTCTCCTGATTCTCAGATTCTCATGTTCACGAGCCTGCTTATTTAACAGGTGGGTTGTTTTCTATCACCAAGAGCAACTTTTTTCCGACACTTTTCACTTTCCGCTGGTATATATCTCCCAGCCACCGGATAGCGGGGCGGCCGCCAAGCGGAGACCGTTGTGGGTGTTGCGGGCAGGTCCATCGAGATGATGGACGGACGCGCACGACGGGTCTCCTTTTTTTGCCCCGCGACACCTTCACGTCTCCCCTGCGGCACGACTGCCAAAGAAGAGGAGAGACATGGAATGGAATACCACGACCACGATCAGTTGACCGCCGAGGAAGTCCTCTCGGAGATCGCTTCCATCCTGGCCCGCGGGTACATGCGCTACGTGAAAACGAGGAGCCAGGGGCTTGGGCTTGATGGAAGCAAGCGGTCCGGCGATATGGGGGACGGTGAGAATTCTGCCGCGTTAACCGAGAATCGCCTTGACTGTCCGCGCAACCGAAGCAATTATTCCGAACCGTGTTAACGGACTTGAGACTTTGAGAGGAGGTTTGGAATGAGTGTGGACACCTACTTGGACATCCAGAAGCTTCAGAAGATGAACGTGGCCCAGCTTAAGGTGAAGTACCTGGAGGTCTTCGGCGAGCAGGCGCGTTCGGGCCACAAGGACTTCCTGCGCAAGAAAATTGCCTGGCGCATCCAGGCTCTGGCCGAGGGCGGCCTCTCCGACCGCGCCCGGAGATTTGCGCTGGAGATCGCCAACGACGCCGATCTCCGCATGAGGGCTCCCAAGACGACCAGCGCTGGCGGCAATGGTCAGCCCGGGCCGACCGTGATCGCCAAGGCCAACGACGCCTGCCAACATCATGTCCCCCTGCCCGGCATCTACCTGGTCCGCGATTTCCGGGGCAAGACCCACACGGTCAAGGTGCTCGACCAAGGCTTCGAGTACGAAGACCGGCGCTACAGGTCGCTCTCCGGAGTCGCCCACGAGATCACGGGCACCAATTGGAACGGCTACCTTTTCTTCGGGCTTGGCGGCAAGCAGAAAACCAAAGAAGCGGAGAACGATGAGCAGTCATGAGAGGAGCGGATTTGAACACTAACATGCAGACGAGGCCGAGGAAGGCCGGGGCTTTTGACAATGACGTGCCCAAGCACAACGGCCAAGTGCGATGCGCCATCTATACCCGTAAGTCCACCGAGGAGGGCCTTGACCAGGAGTTCAACAGCCTCGACGCCCAGCGCGAAGCCGGCGAAAATCACATCGCCAGCAAGAAGCACGAAGGCTGGGTGTGCCTGCCCCGGCATTACGACGACGGCGGATTCACCGGCGGCAACATGGAGCGGCCCGCGCTTAAGCGCCTGATGGCCGACGTGGAGGCTGGCGAGATTGACGTCGTGGCGGTCTACAAGGTTGACCGGATCTCCCGTTCGCTCCTCGACTTCAGTCGCATTATTGAGACCTTCGAGCAGCACAACGTGAGCTTCGTTTCGGTCACCCAAGACTTCTCGACCACCAACTCGATGGGCCGATTGACGTTGAATATCCTCCTCTCCTTTGCCCAGTTTGAGCGCGAGATCATCTCCGAGCGCACGCGGGACAAGATGTCGGCAGCCCGCAAGAAGGGCAAGTGGGTCGGCGGCATGCTGGTGCTGGGCTATGACCGGGACGAGAAGGGTGGCCGCATCGTGGTGAACAAACGAGAGGCCGAGCGCGTGCGTGCCATCTTCGAACTCTATCTCAACCTCCAGTCGCTAATTCCCGTGGTCGAGGAACTCAACGAGCGTGGCTGGAAGACCAAGCAGTGGATCACCAAGAAGGACAAAGTGCACGGCGGCAAGCTCTTCACCAAGCATTACCTCTACAGCCTGCTCACCAACATCATTTACATCGGCAAGATCATCTACCAGGGGACCATTTATGAAGGGGAGCACGAGGGAATCGTCGCGCCGGAGGTCTGGCAGAAGGTACAGGAGCTTTTGAAGAAGAACGGCAAGGGCAAGGGAGCCAACGTCCGCAACAAGCACGGCGCGCTCCTCAAGGGCCTCATCCACTGCATCCCCTGCGGCAAGCCCATGATGCACACCTACACCATCAAGAAGGGCGGCCGCCGTCGCTACCGTTACTACGTCTGCATGAACGCCCAGCAGCGCGGCTGGGACTCGTGCCCCTCCAAGTCCCTCAACGCCCACGAGATCGAGAGCGCGGTGGTCGAACACATCCGGGGCCTGGGATCGAACGAGAAGCTCGTCGCGGAGACCGTGAGGCAGGTCCGCGAGCAGAGCGAGAAACGATGGCAAGAGCTTAACCGTGAGCGCGAGGCTGAAGAGACGGAACTCAAGCAGCTACACTCCAAGCTCCGGCAACTGGCCGGTGAAATCAATCCTGGCCAAGGCAATGGATCACCGGTCGCCGCCAGGTTCGCCGACCTCCAGGACCGGATCAGGAGCACAGAGCAGAGGGTGACCCAACTGCGCGAGGAACTCCTCGCGGTCGAGCGCGAGTCTCTCGACCAGAACGACCTGGCCCGGGCCCTCGCCATCTTCGACCCGGTCTGGGAGTCTCTGAACTCCCGCGAGCAGTCCAGGATCATGCACCTCCTGCTCGACCGCGTGGGTTACGACGGCTCCACCGGCAAGGTGACCATCAGCTTCAAGTCCCCAGGTATCAAGGAACTCGCCAGGGGCCGAGCGGAAGAATAACGAGACACGGGAGGTTGATCGAAGACATGAAGAGCAACAATCACGCGCCGGCAAGTGAGGCAGTGGACAAAGTCGCGGTCGAGTTCACGTTCACGCCCCGCAACGCCCGGGCCAGGTCCAGCCCCGCAGCGCCCGCTCCCGAACCTGCCTTAAGCCCCGACATCCCTCTCGGCTCCCTGCCCCGCGTCACCCGCCTCATGGCCCTGGCCATCAAGTTCGACGTCATGCTCGCCCGCGGCGAGGTGCGTGACTTCGCCGACCTCGCCCGCCTCGGCTTCGTCTCCCGCGCCCGCATCACCCAAATCATGAACCTCCTCACCCTCGCCCCCGACCTTCAAGAAGCCCTCCTTTCCCTCCCCCGCACCACCACCGGTCGCGACCCCATCCGCGAACAGAACCTCCGGCCAATCACCGCAATCCCTCATTGGAACCGGCAGAGGAAGATGTGGGAAGAGTTAGCAACGACATGAGTTTCATCTAGACGATGGGTTAATACCGTTCGGTAGGCATGACCTTACTGCGCAAAAGCACTACATGAAAGGCCGGCTCACGAAGGAGCCGGCCTTACGCCGGTAGTTGTAATCATGCCCCAACACACGCTTGATGATTCTTGGCGTCCCGCCCCCAGATGAGTTACCGCAAAATTTTTCGGCAGGATTGACTCCTAACAGTCGTTAGGGTAGAATTGTGTACATCATTTTCCAAGTGAAGAAGCTGGGGGACAATGGCTGAAAAAGAGAACAGGCTTTCTCCGCGACAGCGGGAGATATTGGACTGGGTGAAGGAGTTCATCCAGGAGCACGGGATGCCGCCAACGGTGCGGGAGATTGGCCGGGCTTTCGGCATCAAGAGTTCAAGCGTCTTTGATCTCCTGAAGGCCCTGGAACGGAAAGGCTTCCTACGGCGAGGCAACCTTGGCGCTCGTTCACTGATCCTGGAGGACGGAACGAGTGAACCGAAAAAGGTTGAAGCAGACCACGGGGAAGTGCCTGTCATAGGCAAGATTGCCGCTGGCCGGCCGATCGAGGCCATCGAGCATGATCGTGGTAGGATCGTTGTGAACAAGGAACTTCTGAGGGGTCGAGAAGCATATGCTCTGCTGGTAGACGGCAACAGCATGGTTGAGGCAGGAATCCTGAACGGTGATTACGTGATAGTCCGCAAGCAGGAGACCGCTGAAAACGGCGACATCGTGGTCGCGCTCATTGATGATGAAGCCACTCTTAAAAGGTTTTACCGGGAGAGCCAGCGCATTCGACTTGAACCAGCTAATCGCGGGATGAAGCCAATCTACGTGAAGTCGGGAGAGTTTAGAATTCAAGGGAAGGTCATAGCAGTCCATCGAAGGCTGTAAAGGCGCGAAAGGAGGTAATAACACACATGGAACCGATCAAGTTGCTCCAGCCCCCTGAGTACACGATGGATGAGCGCGAAGCGCTGGTCGACTTCGTGCTCGCCCTCCGGAAGTCGAACATCCAGGATTTTTTGAAGCAGGCCGAGATGCCGAGGTCTGGAACGAAGCCGGACCTGCGTTCAAGGGTTGAAGAAGCTATCGAGGAAGGCCGCCTCAGTTACGAGCGGCTGGTGGACTTTCTCGACTCCGTGGCCCCCTGGGGGAAACAGCACGTCTTTCTCTACCAAGGGCCCCGTGGCGATCTACGGGCGTGGAAGGATCCCGAACACTTGTTGCTTCTTCTGAAACAGCACCGCCTCGGAAAGTTCTTCAACGCCCGGCTCCCGTTGATTCTACCGGATACGCTAATGCTCTCGTCGGTCACGCACTACGACGGGAGGTTGTGCGTCTCCGCCGTCCAGAAGCGGGAATACACCGAGCGCGCGCCCGAGCACGACGATGAGAAGGAGACGGAGGACGGCGAAAAGATCATCCTCAGGGCCTACGTGCATCACCTCACACGGACACTCGCGGTCTTCGAGTGGGACCTGAATGCCAACGTTGCAATGCTCCAAATCACACAGCTCCAAAGGGAGGGGGACTACGAAGAGGTCGCCAAGGAGTTCTTTCAGCTCGTCAGTCCTTGGCTGGACATCAATCAATTTGGTGTAGTCGACCTTCGCCCGGTGATCCGCAAGCTCCACGAACTCGAAGGGAACGGCCATGCTGAGGCTCGTTCCCACGGAATCCACTATCGGTCGCTCCGAGGCAGGCAGGTTTCAGCGCAAAGTCCAAGCCCCCGGGACTCGGTGCTCGGTGAGCCGTTCATCGATAATGCGATGGCCAGCGTTCGGAATAACGGAGTCGGACACCTCGGCAACTTCTACTGGCTGGCGGGGATCAACTCGGGGCCTGTCGCCAACCCCTTGAAGGGCGACGCCCATGTGATCATCGTGGGCGCGAAGTCACGCGTCAACTTTCCGACGCCAAACACCGAGGATGTGGTGAGGTATGTTCTTCACAGAGTGCGCACGCTTAGCTGAGCGGCATCCCGACCTCGCCGTGGCCGTCCAAAGGATCGATGCGCAGCTTCGGGAGATGGGCACGGCCGAGGTCATCAGGGTGGACGACTTGGCGAGCTTCCTCGGGATGGACCCGAACCAGGTCAGCGCGGTGCTCGAGAATCTCGCCCAAGAGGGCTTGCTTCTTGCCGAGGAAATGGTCGAGTGCGATCATTGCGGGATGCCAGTTCTTCGCTCCGAGTATGAGGATTTGCGCGAGGAGGACGGCGAATGCCGGTGCACGAGCTGCGACTGCGCGTTGGTGGATGGGGGAACGGCCCACACTATCACCACATACCGCCGCGGCGAGAAATGGGAGATTGAGGCTACAATTGCTCCTACCCCTGCAAGGGACGTAAATACGGAGCCAGTAATCGTCCCGGCACTCGTTCTGGATGAAATCAAGGACGGTGAGACCAACAAGGCGCTACTGGCACGAATCGTAGGGTGCGGTCGGTTTGACGGTGTCAACAAGAAGATCGGCTCGCGGGAACTCTTCTTCATCTACCTGCTGTTCAGGTCCACACGCTTTCACGACGTCGCCGGCGAACGCATGACGGTAATCACCGAGGAAGAGGCCGCCCAAGAGTTACTGAAGTGGCGAGACAATGGCTACTTGCAGTTCTCGGGGAAAGATCAGGACAGGCCGGCCCATCGGATTCAGAAGATGTGGGGAGAGTTCGTTCGACAGATTGAGAAAGAGAAGAACCTCAAGAAGCTTTTCACAAATGATCATAAAGATGTGAACGGGCAGAGGCTTTATGGACTTCGCCTTCGGCCCAACGAAAAGCAAATCCTCGTTCCAAGTATCCCCGCCCTTTTCTCAAAAGCCAACACCTAAGCCAGAGTTACCGGTGCAACGTTGACCCACCCGCCCCTCGTGGCGGTTTTTTTTGTTTCCTTCCCCGGACATGTGAAAAATTCACACCCCCCTGCCTTTGTAACTTCCCATAAAATAATCGGTTTTTATAAAAAAATTTTCTTCGTTCACAGGATTCAATGAAGCCCCTCCAATGGAGAAAATAAGGGTAGCACGTGCGAATAGCTCCGGTTGAGTCGCTTAGCAAGAACTTGGGTTAGGCGGGGATACATGAACCGTAAATGGTTCTGCGTGAAACGCAATGCCCCTCTCGGTCAGGAGGAGGGGGCATAGGAAGTGGGAGATGAATGAGTAAGTCATTTATCGCGGGTAACTGGAAGATGAACCTATTGGCAGAAGGAGGTTGGGAATGAGTGAACGGTTAACCAAGTCTTCGCTGAGTCCGGCGAGGAGGCGGCTCCTCGATCTCATGTCGGACATCTATTTTGGCCGGATCGAGCGGCTCTCGGTCCAGGATGGCGAGCCAATGTTCGAGCCGCCGCCAAAGGTGGTGAGGAAGATCAAGATCGGCGGCGAGAACGGCCCGCACCGCGATGAGGGCAAGAGGGACTTCGTTCTCAAGGACAAGGTGAGGGAATTTTTTGACCACCTGGCCGGCCTGGGCAACGGAACGATCAGTCGGATCGAGGTCCAGGCTGGCCTTCCCTTCTCATTGGAAATCGAGGAACCAGCCGACAGGTAGTCCTTCGGCTCAGTAAGTAATAACCACCAGACAACAGACTGGCCGCGGAGCGGAGGTCGTTGTGGGTGTCGCCAACCGGCGATCTCGCAACGCACCGCTCACCGGCCCCGGTAATGGCTGACGCCCACACGAACTCCTCCTCGGCCCCGAGGA
>DATKZS010000015.1:0-46189 GCA_035527835.1 bacterium | reverse complement strand
TGGGGGCTTGTGGCTTGGGGCTTGGGGCTTGGGGCTTGAGGCTTGAGGCTTGGGTCGTGCGGCTGGAGCGGTTTACGTGTGCTGTTATGGCGTTGTGGCTTTAATTGGTGTGATGAATCAAGCCAGGCCATCAATAGCTTTGATCAGACCGGAAAGGACTCTGGCGGTTTGTTCATGTTTCTTTTTGAGTTCCTTGTATGGTTCAAAGGCGATGTATCCCAAGCGTTTGGCAAGGTCAAGGTAATAACCGAGCTCGCGCAGAGAGCCAAAGGAGATAGTCAAGAAAAACTTATATTCCTTTCTTCCTTCCCGGGCGCAACCCTCCACGATATTGGCCGCAACCGATACGGCCGCTCGTCTCATTTGCGCGCTCAATCCATACAACTCTTCCTTCGGGAAAGGCTGCGTGGCCTTATAGATTTCCATCACCAGGGAATCGGCCAGCTCGAAGGCCTTAAGCTTGCGATGATCTCTCATTTAAAGGAACCATACCATAATGGTTCCTCCCATTTCAAAATCGCCAAGCGCCAGTCCCCAAGCCTCAAGCCCCAAGCCTCACGCCCCATGCCCCACGCCCTGCTATTCCTCCTCGCCGCCGCTGATTCCCCACCGGTCCTGGATCCAGGCGTTTTCGAGGCGGAGGCGGAGCAGCGCGCGGACGGCGTCGCGGTATTCTTCTTTGGTCACGCCGCGGGAGAGCTGCTCGATCTCGTGGGCCTTGTGGGCGGGGAAGTACTGGGACATGAGGCTGATGGCGGTATGGACGGAGATTTCGCGGGCGATGAATGCGAGGACTCCGGCGGAGCCGGCGAGGTTATGGGGGAGCACGAGGTGGCGGATGATGAGCCCGCGGCGGGCGATGCCGTGGCCGTCGAGCGCGAGGTCTCCGACCTGGCGGTGCATTTCCCTGATGGCCTCGCGGTTTTTCTCCACGTAATCTTCCACCTTGCTGATCATCTTGGCCGCGCTGTTGTCGTCGTACTTCATGTCCGGAAGATATATGTCCACGACGTTGTCGAGGAGCCGGAGGGAATCGAGCGACTCGTAGCCGCCGCAGTTGTACACGAGCGGGATGGCGAGGCCCTTATTGATGGCGAGGGGCAGGGCTTCGAGGATGAAGGGCATCATGTGGGTGGGGGTGACGAAATTGATGTTGTGGCAGCCGCGGCGCTGGAGCTTGAGCATCATGTCGGCAAGCTCTTCGGCGCCCGCCACCTCGCCATTTCCCAGGTGGGAGATGGGATAGTTCTGGCAGAAGACGCAGCGGAGGTTGCAGTGGGTGAAGAAGATGGTTCCGGAGCCTCGGGTCCCGGACAGCGGCGGCTCCTCGCCATGGTGGTCGTTGCAGCTCGAGACCTGGGCGACGGCTCCGGCGCGGCACACTCCCTTCTCGCCGGCCAACCGGTCCACCTTGCACTCGCGGGGGCAGAGGGTGCAGGACTTGAGCATGGCGCGGGCGGCCGCGATGCGGTGGTTCCACTCCTCCGGACTAAGCGCCAGGTAAGCGGGCCAGTGGTCCGTCAACCGCATAGGCCGTCCTCTTGGCGGTCTTGGGGTAGCGTTCGTAGCGGGTGTTCATGAGCATGAGCGAGATGACGACCTGGTCCACCGGCTTGCCCTGCTTCCTGGCCTCCTTGATCATGCGCATGATCTGCTTCCTGGCGGTGAAGGGATGGAAGCACAGCGAGTCGGTGGCGTACCAGGCGCCGTCCACGGGCGCGATGCGGAGCTCGGCCAGGTCGCCCACGTCGAGGGTCACCGGGACGAGGCTCACGCCGCGGTGCTTGAGCCCGGTGTAAAGGTCGGCGAGGTCCACTTGCGCGCCGGAGCGCTTTTTCACCTGGAAGACGCTGTGCACGGTGCGGGTGAAGCCGACGAGCGCGGCGAGCAGCGGGCCGCCGAGGTCGTCGGCGTGAAGGCGGAGGTAATCCTCCACCGGCGTGCGCCTGGTGGCGGCGAGCTGGCGGTCGAAGATGAACCATTCGATGAAGCTTGAGAGCCGCTGCTCCTCGAGAGGCTCGCCGGGGAGAGGCGCGCCGACCATGGCGTAAAAATTCTTCTTGGCCTCGCCGAGCTCCAGGGCGAATTCCGGCCGGCCCACGAACTCATGGAGAGTGCGTAGCGCCTCCTCCACCGCCTGTGGCATCAAGGCTCCTCCATCAGCGCGATGAAGCGGTTAAACAGGCCGGCGGCGTCGTGGGGACCGGGCGAGGCCTCGGGGTGGTACTGCACGCTGAACACGGGCCGCGTTTTGTGGCGCATGCCCTCGCAGGTCTTGTCGTTGAGGTTGACGTGGGTCATGAGCACGGGGCTATCGGGATGGTCGAAGAATTCGAGGGGCACGGCGAAGTTGTGGTTCTGACTGGTGATGGCGACCTCGCGGGTGGCGAGGTCCATCACGGGATGGTTGGCGCCGTGGTGGCCGAACTTGAGCTTGATGGTCTTGCAGCCGAGCGCGAGGCCGAGGAGCTGGTGGCCCAAGCAGATGCCGAAGATCGGCAGCTCGGGCCTCGCCTCCATGATCTTGCGCACGGCGGCGAACGCGTACGGCACGCCCTCGGGGTCGCCGGGTCCGTTGGAGAGGAAGAGGCCGTCGGGGTCATGGGCCAGGATCTCGTCCGCGCCGGCGCCGGCGGGGACCACGATCACCTTGCAGCCGCGGTCCGCCAACATGCGCGCGATGTTGGTCTTGAGCCCGAAGTCCATGGCCGCCACCTTGAAGCGCGGCTCCTTGGCGGGAGTCGCGTATCCGGCGCCGAGCTTCCAGGCGCCCTCGTAAAATTCGCGGGAGCGCCCGCATGTGACTTCCTTCACCAGGTCGCGGCCCACGATGCCGGGGGCGTTGCGGGCGATCTTGAGGAGCTCGTCGGGGGCGCGGCCGCCGGTGGCGATGATGCCCTGCTGCGAGCCGTGGTCGCGGAGGCGCCGGGTGAGGAAGCGGGTGTCCACGCCCTCGATGGCGACCACGCCCTGCTCTTTCAGATATTGGCCCAGGCTCTCGCGGGAGCGGAAATTGGAGGGCGCGTCAATGTATTCCTTGACGATGAAGCCGTTGACCCAGACGCGGCATGATTCGGTGTCCTCGGGGTTGACGCCGGTGTTTCCGATCTGGGTATAGGTCATGGTGACGAGCTGGCCGCGGTAGGACGGATCGGTCAGTATTTCCTGGTAGCCGGTCATGCCGGTGTGGAACACCACTTCTCCCACCGTCTCGCCAGGGGCGCCAAAGGACCAGCCCTCCAAAACAGTCCCGTCAACCAGGACCAGAGTCGCTTTTTCTTTTGTCTTCAATCTTAGTCCTCGAACCCCATCATGCGGGGATAGTCGCTCATCCATTCTTCAAACAAGTCATTATACTCCTCTTTTTCGTCGGAATCCGGCTCTATATCGCGAAGGTAGCCGGTCATTTCTTTGGACGCCACGGCGAGGCCGGGGTAGATACCGATGGCGGTGAAGCCGGCCATGGCGGCGCCGATGGCGGTGGCCTCGGACTCGGGCACGATCTCGATAGTCCGGCCGAGCACGGCGGCGACGATGTTGCAGAAGAGCTTGTTCCTGGTCATGCCTCCGGCCATGGCCACGCGCGCGGGGTCGCCGGCGACCACGGCCGCCTGCTCCAGGTTGGCGCGGAGGGCAAAGGCGATGTTTTCGAGGATGGCGCGGGCGAAGTTGCCGGGTCCCGCGGTGTCGGGCCCGACCGGATAGGAGAGCTTGAGCCCGGCCTTGACGGAGGGCGACATGCTCTTCAGGTCCCAGATCACCGGTCCCAGGAAGGCGCGCGCTCCGTAGGCGCCGACGCCGGAGCTTTGGGCCCATTCCTCGGCCTTCTCGTAAAGCGGCGCTCCGGCCGCGGCCATCGCCCCCAGGTGGCCCTCCACGTACCAGCGGTAGATGAGCCCGGCGTCGCCCACGTTGCTCTCGGCCACCCATCTTCCTGGCAGCGGGTGCGCGCCGAACCACATGCGGTGATGAGGGTCGCGGCGCGACTGGTCCATCACGATCATCACCGGCGCGGTCGAGCCGGCCACGATGCCGCAGTCGCCTTGCTCGATGACGCGGGAGGCCATGAGCGCGGCCTGGGTGTCGGCCATGGCGGTAATCACCCTGGTGCCTTCCGGCAGGCCGGTGGCCGCGGCCGCGCTTTTCGTCACCGCGCCCGCCACGGCGCCGCATGGCGCGATGCGCGGCATCATGGACTCGTCAATTCCCATGGCCGTGAGCAACTCGCGGCTCCAGGCCCGGGCGTCAATATCAAAGAGCATGGTCTCGCCGGCGTTGGTCGGCTCGGCCACGGCCTCGCCGCTGAGCCAGTGGATCAGCCAGTCGTTGATCATGAGCGCTCTTCCGATGCGCGCGAATTTTTCGGGAGCGTTCTCGCGGAACCAGTAGAGGCGGGAGGGCATGAAAATCCACGGCGGCCAGTGGCCGGTAATCTGATAGGCCCGGTCCTCGCCGAGCAGCTCCTCGACCTGCGGCGCGAAGAGCACGCCGCGCGCGTCGCGGTTCGGGCCGCCGTAGATCGGCTGGCCGTCCCGGTCCAGGAGCACGATCCCCTCGCGCATGCCGGTGGCCACCACGCCCGCGATGTTGGCCGCGCCGGCCTCGCCGATCACCCGGCGGCAGCAGCCGGCGATGATTTTCTGGAACTCCTCGGGATGGAATTCCTTGGCGTACATCTCCAATCCCGGCGGCTCGAAGTAGTCCCAGGCGCGGTAGGATCGGGCGCGGACCTTGCCCTTCCGGTCCACGGCCACGGCCCGGCCGCCGCCGGTGCCCGCGTCCAGGACAAGGATAAGTTCATCAGTCATGCAGAATCTCCTTGACGTTTTGTCCCGGAGGGACGGACGAAAATAGCCCGGGAATTTATTCCTGGGAACACGGATTCAAGATGACAGCCAAGTCCCAGAGGGACGGCCGAATCTCGCGTGGCGGCGAATCGGTCGTCCCTCCGGGACTTGGCTGTTGCGCTGCGTCCGGGTCCCCACCAATAAATTGGTGGGCTACTATCCGTCGTCCCTCCGGGACTGAAGACCCGGCTCCTCGATCCTCGCTCCTACTTTTTCTTCAACACCTCCGGGTTCGCGCAGAACCGGGGCTTTTTGCCGGAGAGGAACGCCGCGACGTCGGCGATGATGATGTCGGTCTGGTGGCGGATGACGTCGTGGGTCATGCCGCCGACGTGGGGCGTGACGATGACGTTGTCGAGGGACAGGAAGCGGTCGTCTTTTTTCGGCGGCTCGGAGGAGAAGACGTCGAGACCGGCGCCGGCGATGCGATGGTTCTGGAGCGCTTCGTAGAGCGCGTCGTTGTCCACGAGCGAGGAGCGGGCGAGGTTCAGGAACACGGCGTCCGGTTTCATGGCCGCGAGGTGCTGGCGCGTGATCATGCCCTGGTTCTCGTCGAGGTCGGCGGCGTGGAGGGTGACGATGCCGGCCCTTTTAAACACGTCGAGGAGCTCGACCTTTTCGGCGTCGAACTGGGAGAAGCGCTCGGCGGGGGCGAAGGGGTCATAGGCGATGATCTTTGATCCGAAGGCTTTGACGCGGCGGGCCACGGCGGAGCCGACGGCGCCGAGTCCGACGATCCCGACCACTCTTCCGCCCAGCTCGAAGCCGGTCCAGCCGGTGAGCATGGCCATGAACTCGTCCACCGAGTCGGGATTGAAATCGCCGGAGGTGAGCAGGTTGTGAATGGGGACGACCTTCCTTAAATGGCAGAGCATGAAGCACAGCGCCAGGTCGGCCACCGCGTCGGCGTTTCTGCCGGGCGTGAAGAACACGGGCACGCCCTTTTCGGTGGCGGTGTCCACGTCCACGTTCAGCGGCTCGCCGCGGCAGCAGCCCACGAACTTCAAGTCCACCGCCTCGAAGACCTCGTCGTGGCACAGGTCCACCTCCAGGATCACGGCCTCGGCCTTCTCGGCCTGAAGCCGCAGGGCGAGCTCGTCGCTCATCAGGATGCGGTTATGCGCGCGCCAGGGGTCATAAACCACGTCCATCTTGAGCTCGTTCCTCAAGCGATCAAGTCCTTGATCGGTGAAAGCGGCGGTCACTAATACCTTCATGTTACTCCTCTTCAATATGTCCGGATTACTATTAGCGCGGACCCGGGTTGACCCGGATATTGAAACATCTCCGGGCGGCATGGTCAAGCAGGCGGCGGCCGCGCGCCCGATAATATTTTGCTTGACTTCGCGGGCCGCGGGCCACCATAATAACTCATCCATCCGCCGGAGGGGTTGTTCATGGATCGAGTAGCGGTTGTCGGATTCGCCCAGACCAAGTATGAGCCGGAGAAGAAGGGCCAGCACCTGACGGAGCTGGTTTACGAGGCGGTGCGGGCGGCGCTTTCCCACGCGGGGATCGGGATCAAGGAGATTGACAATGTGGTGTCGTGCTCGCAGGACTTCCTTGACGGCCGGACCATCTCGAACCGGACCATACCGGAGGTGGAGGGCGCGTACCTCAAGTCGGAGTCCAAGGTGGAGTCGGACGGCACCCAGGCCGTGGCCTACGGGGCCATGCGGATCATGTCCGGGAAACATCGGACCACGCTGTGCCTGGCCCACTGCAAGATGAGCGAGGGCGCGCAGAACGTGATCGCCAACGCCATGCACGACCCGTTCTATCAGTTGCACATCGGTCTTGACGACGTGTCTTCGGCGGCGCTGCAGGCGCGGGCGTATCTGAATAAGCACGGGCTTTCCGAGCGGGACATGGCCACGGCGGCGGCGCACTCCCTGGAAAACGCGGCCAGCAACCCGCTGGTCCACCGGGTGATCTGCTGCGACGAGGACGACGTGATGGGCAGCCCGCTGTTGGCGAGTCCGATCCGGGAGCTGATGGCCATGCCGGTGACGGACGGGGCGTGCGCGCTGGTGCTGGCCCATGAAAGCGTGGCGAAGAAGTACACGGATAAGCCGGTGTGGATCGCGGGGTTCGGCATCGGCACGGACGCTTATTACCTCGGCGACCGCGGCCTTGCCTCGCTCCCGGCGCTCGAAGACGCGGCGTGGAAGGCGTACCGCATGGCCGGTATCGCGGACCCGGCCAAGGACATTCAACTGATCGAGCTCACCGATTACTACGCGCACCAGTCGCTGATGTCGCTCGAGGCCATGGGGTTCGCGGAGCCGGGCCGGGGCATCGAGCTGTTCGAGTCGGGCGGGGCCGACCGGGAGGGCCGGTTCCCGGTGAACCCGTCGGGAGGGGTGCTCGGAGGGAACCCGCTGTGCGTGGCCGGGATGACGCGCGTGATTGAATGCGTCAAGCAAATTCGCGGGGAAAATGGCGCTCTTCAAGCGGGCAGGCCCGTGACCGCGCTGGCGCAAGGCGGTTGGGGCCCGGCGGGGCAAAGTCAATGCGTGGTTGTATTGAGGGGTGAGTAAGATGGGACGCAGGGCGGCGATAATCGCGACCGGACAGACTAAGCACGTGTCCAAGCGGCGCGATGTGAACATACCGGAGCTGATTAGCGAGGCGGTGCAGGCTTGCCTCGCCGATGCGCAGATGACGATGGCGGACGTTGACGCGGTGGTGATCGGGAACATGGAGCATTTCGAGGGCGTGTACAACCCGAATTTATGGGCCGCGGATGTGCTGGGGGCGGTGGGCAAGCACATGATGATGATCACGACCGGCGGGACCACCGGGGCGTCGCTCGCGCACGCTGGTTATTACCACGCGGCCTCCGGCTGCTTTGACCGGGTGTTGTGCGTGGGCTGGGAGAAGCAGAGCGACGGCGACACCACGGCGGGCCTCATCTTCCAGGCGGACCCGCTGTTCGAGCGCTTCAACATGGCGGGCGCGATCGGCACGTTCGCGCTGGCGGCGTCCGAGTACATGGACCGCTTCGGGATCACCGAGGAGCAGGCGGCCATGGTGAGCGTGAAGAACCGCGGCAACGCCTGCAAGAATCCCCACGCGCACCTCAGAAAGGAGGTCAGCATCGAGGACGTGCTGGGCTCGCGGGTGCTGGCGTACCCGATCAAGCTCCTCGATATGTGCCCGACCTCCGACGGGGCCTGCGCCGTGATCGTGGCCTCCGAGGACGCCGCGAAAAAAGGCCCGAACAAGCCGGCGTGGTTCAAGGCGCTGGCGACCCGCCACGACCAGCCGTTCAACTCGGACCTGCCCATGCTGATCCAGATGCGCACCCTTACCGACGCGGCCAGGGAGGCTTATAAACAGGCCGGGATCACCGATCCATTGAAGGAGATTGACGTGGCCGAGCTCTACGAGCCGTGCACGTTCGCGGAGATGAGCTGGTACGAGGCGCTCGGGTTCTGCGGGCTGGGCCAGGGCGGCAAGCTGGTGGAGAGCGGGGCCACCCAAATGTCGGGCGAGCTGCCGGTGAACCCGTCGGGCGGCGTGATCTCCACCAACTGCATCGGGGCCACGGCGCTGATCCGGGTGGCGGAGGCCGCGGTCCAGATCATGGGCAAGGGCGGCGAGCGGCAGATTGACGGCGTGAAGACGGCCCTGGCCACCGGCTTCGGCGGGAGCTGGTGGACGGAGATAACCATTCTTGAGGGAGATTAGGATAGCATGATTAAAAAGGTAACCATAAGAAATTTTAAACTCCTTCAGGAAGAAATTTTTAATCTGAAAGACACAATTGTCCTGGCAGGTCCGAATAATAAGGGCAAGACCACGGCGCTCCAGGCAATTGCCACCTGGCGCTTGGCCTTGGGAAGATGGCGGGAGCAGAAATTCGGATCCAGAGCCAAGAAGAGGAAAGGCGTCGCGATAACGCGAAAAGATTTCACGGTTGTCCCATTGCGCGAATTCAACCTGCTCTGGCATGATCGCAGCGCGTTTCTTAAAGCTGCGGAAGGCAAGCCAGGGGCGCACCGTTTGATCGAAATTGAACTCGTAGGGGAGGACTTTGACCTCCTCTCCCAGGCAAAGCAAGAGTGGGCGCTGACCATGGCGCTTCGTTACCAGGGCCCGGAGATGGCCTATGCCTATCCCGTGGTGAACATCGAAGGGGGGGAAGAAATACCGGAGGGAGCAAAGAAACTTAATCTGGTGCACGTGCCGTGTTTTTCCGGGATTGGGGTCGAGGAGACCCGGTACGATAGGGCCTGGCAAGATAAGCTGATCGGCCAAGGCAAGCCCGGGGACATATTACGGAATCTTTTATTGGAATTATACGAAAATGAAGATAAAAGCGGTTGGAATGAATTAAAGGAATTAATTCAAAATATATTCGGATATACTATTCTCCCGCCGGTGTATTCAGCCGAGATTACCACGTCCATCACTTGCGAATTCCTTCCGGGAGTTCCGGCCGGCAAAGGGATGAATGGACTCACCCGGTTGGATATTGCCTCCGCAGGCAGTGGTTTTCTCCAAACTTTGATCTTGTTTTCATTTTTTATTGCCCGGCCCTCTACCGTGTTGTTGTTGGACGAGCCCGACGCGCATCTTCATGTGATCCTCCAGCACCAAGTCTATGACCTGCTAAAGAGTCAGGCTCGAAAAAAAGGCTGCCAGCTCATCGTTGCAACACATTCAGAAGTTATTATTGACACTACCTCCCCTTCCCACATCATATCCTTTTTCCCTAAGCCTCATCCCCTTACCGATGAATTCGAGCGCGACCAGGTAAGGGAAGCAATTAAGCGCGTCTCCAGCCAGGAGATGATGGGCGCCGAACAAACCAACGTCGTGATGTATATGGAAAACGAGTCTGATTTTAAAATTTTGCGGGAGTTCTCAAAACTGCTGGATCATCCAACTCAGTCGGTTCTGGCTGAGGGCCTCTTTCATCCCCTCCGCGGCTACGACCCGCGTCAGGCGAAAGGACATTTTTTCGCGTTGCGTGCCATCAACGCCAAGATAAAGGGCCTGGTAATTCTGGATCGCGACAATCGCGATCTGCCCCAGCGTGAAGTCGCCGCTCAAGGACTGGAAATCATAAGGTGGGGCCGCTATGAAATCGAGAATTACCTTCTTCTCCCGGGCGCCTTGGAGCGTTTTTGCGCAGAAGGACTAGGCGCAAAATCCGAACCGCTGCTTGCGGCGATTCAAGCAAAACAAGTGCATGATTACTTCCAAAAGCAATTCCCTCCTCCGGCCTTGGAGCATCCTTTGGAGAACTCAACTTTTTTCGTAAATGTCCGCGCCAGCAAGGATCTCCTGCCCCTCTTATTCAGTCAACTGAATATTGATCTTGATAAAAATGATTATTTCATGATTGTACCTTTCTTGAATAAAGAAGAGGCCCACCCTGACATTATCAATACCTTGAATCTTATATTGACTCTCTCTCAGCAGGGGAAAAATAAGGAGTTGAAGTGATGGACAAGGAACTGCTGGATGTGACGGTTGACGCGAAGTTTCCCTATCACTACTCGATGGGCGCGATCCCGTCGTACTTTTTCCGCATGATCCGGGACGAGAAAAAGATCATGGGCAAGAAGTGCCCGCAGTGCGGGACGGTGTACCTACCGCCGCGTCCGGTGTGCGGCCCGTGCTTTACGGAGACGGGGGAGTGGGTGGAGGTGGGGCCTCGGGGGACGCTGGTGGCGTTCACGGTGGTTTATTTCACGTTCCTGGACCCGATGACCGGGAAGCGCCGGCCGGTGCCGTACGGGTACGGGATCGTGCGGCTGGACGGCACGGACCGGAGGCTCCAGCATTTCCTGTCGGAGAGCGACCCCAAAAAGCTCAAGGTCGGGATGCGGGTGGAGGCGGTGTTCGCCGAGGAGCGGAAAGGGAACCTGGGCGACATCGTGCATTTTAAGCCGGTGGAATAAGGCGTGGGGCTTGAGGCTTGGGGCTTGGGGCTTGAGGCTTGGGGCTTGAGGCTTGGGGCTTGGGGCTTGGGGCGCGGCTGAAGCCGCTCCTGCAGAATGGCTGGGATGAGGTGGAAAAATGGCGGGAGAGAATGAGGTATTGGTGAGCGAGCAAGTCTTGCAGGTGCCCTATAAATACTCGGCGGGCCCGGTGGTGAGCCGCTTTTTAATCGGGCTGCGGGACGAGAAGAAGATTTACGCGCAGAAGTGCGGTCACTGCGGCAAGGTGTGCCTGCCGCCGCGCGCCTCCTGCACGTCGTGCCGCCGCGATATGTCCGAGTGGGTGGAGGTGGGGCCGGAGGGATCGCTCGTCAATTTCACCGTGGTCCACTACTCGGAGCCAATGCATCCGGCCACGGCGCCTTATATCATCGGCATCATCCGGCTCGACGGCGCGGACACGGGCCTGGTCCACGTGGTGCGCGCGCCGGAGCAGGACCTGAAGATCGGTCTCCGGGTGCGGCCGGTGTTCGCCAAGGAGCGCAAGGGACACATCCTCGACCTCGAATGCTTCGAGCCCGCGGAATAATACCATGACGGCCGGCCGGTAGCCGTCACGGCGTTTATTTCACACAGAGGCACAGAGTATACAGAGTTTAGAAAAACATTTATTTTATCTCCGTGTCCTCTGTGCCTCTGTGCGAGAACAAACAGTCTATAATACGAACAATGGTTCTATCCAGTCCACGATCGGAGCGATAACCCATGGAGCGCGTGTTCATTGACCCGGTCATCCATTCGCGCCGGCTCGAGCGCGTCCAGACCATGGCCTTCGCCGCCATCATGATCCTCCTTCTCGCCGCCGTCTGGATCAAGTGGAAGCTGAGCGGCGGCGGCGAGGCCGGCCTGCGCCTCTGTCTCATGATGTCGTCCATAGTGGCGGCGGCATTCGGATTGGGGTATTATATGCTGAAAAGAACGCGCCGCGTGATGCGCGACCACGTCTTGTTCATCATCACGGACTCCGGCGTCCGCTCCGAGCGGCCGGACGGCGTGGTGGAGGCCGGCTGGGACGAGATCGAGGAAGTGCGCATCGGGATCATGCCGTCGCGGAACAAAATGCCCGACGTGCTGATCAAAACCGGGAAGGGCTACATCCCCGCGTTCCTGCGCTGGACCGACCGGGCCGGGCCGCTGCCCGAGCCGGCCATCCGCTCGGCGGGCCGCGGGTTCATCTCGCCGGACGGCAGCGAATTCCTGCTCACGCCGGAGAACAGCCCGCTGCTTCAGGCCCTGCGCGAGCGGCTGCCGCGGGAAAAATTTCGGGAAGGAGTGCTGATCACATTATGAAAAAAACCATGTTGAAGATGGGCGCGGCAATGGCGGCGCTTGGCCTGGCCCTCGGAGCGGCCTTCGGCGCCGGCTGCTGGAACAAGGCCAGGAAGCCGCCGGTGGTCCTGGTCATCATTGACACGCTGCCGGCCTCCCACGCCGGCTGCTACGGCTACCCGCGCTCGACCACCCCCAACCTCGATAAAGTGGCCCACGACGGCGTCCGCTTCGCTCACGCCATCGCCGCCGCGCCCTGGACCCTGCCGTCCATCGCCAGCATCTTGACCGGCACGCTGCCCTCGCGCCACCGCGCCGGCCTCTCCCTGGACCCCTGGACCATGGATGACCGCCGCCTCGAACCCATGCAGCCCGGAATCGTAACCCTCGCCGAGCTCTTCCGCGACCACGGCTACCAGACCGCCGCCTTCTTCAACAACCCCTTCACCGATCCCGGCTTCGGACTCGACCGCGGCTATGACCTCTATGACTACGTGCCCGGCGACAACCTCGCCATCCGGCCCGCGCCCCAGGTCGTCGCCGACGCCACCACCTGGATCCAGGACCACGGCCAGAAGCCCTTCTTCATCACCGTGCACCTCTTCGACCCGCACCTCGCCTATAGCCCGCCGCTGGGTTACGCCATGCCTTATATCTCGAATTACGGGGGCGAGCTCAAGCTGCCCTTCAACCCCGACCTCAAGGCCGTGCGCCAGGGAAGGGTCGCCTACAACGACGCGGACAAGGAATTCATCAAGGGCCTATACGACGGAGAGG
This sequence comes from bacterium, assembly GCA_035527835.1. GTDB lineage: Bacteria > RBG-13-61-14 > RBG-13-61-14 > RBG-13-61-14 > DATKZS01 > DATKZS01. Next base: position 33,342 of record DATKZS010000015.1, on the reverse strand, counting down.
TCGCGGCCACCGACTCCGCGCTCGGCCGGCTCATCGCCTTCCTCAAGCAAAAGGACCTGTACGATACGTCGCTCATCGTGATCACCGCCGACCACGGCGAGGAGTTCTGGGAGCACGGAGGCTTCGAGCACGGACACACCATGCACCGCGAGCTCCTCGCGGTACCGCTCGTCATCAAATTCCCCGGCATCAACCAGGCCGGAAAGACCGTGGACCAGATGGTATCGCTCATGGACATCATGCCCACCATCGCCGAGGAGATGGAATGGCCCCTGCCCTTTACCGTTGACGGCGTCAGCCTCTACCCCCGCGGAGGAAAGCTCACCGTGCCCACCCACATCATCGTCGCCGAGAACGTACAGTACGGCCCGCAACAGCAGTGCTTCTACGCCGACAACTACAAGCTCATCGTCAACCGCGACACCGCCGGAATCACCGTCTATGACCTCGCATCCGACCCCGCCGAAACCCGCGACGTCTTCGGACAGGCCAAGCTCCCCGAAAGCGTCAAAAACCAGGTCCAGCACATCGCCGCCGACATCAACAACCTCCTTCAATCCCAAAAGCCCGAGGCCGCCAACCTCGACCAGGACACCATCAACAAACTCAAAAGCCTGGGATACCTGTCGAACTGACGGCCGCCCGCGCGCCCGTGTCCCTCCACCCAATTGTGCGAGCGACTTTAGTCACACCTTCACACCCTTCACACCTTCATACACTTCCCTTTCCCGCCCCTGCAGATGCGGCTTTATCCGCGACCATCCCCCGCGCATTGGACCCCCGATCCAAACCTGATACAATCGGGCCGGATGAAAATCAAGAACAGCTTCGACAAGGGCGGGGCGGGGGGCATTAAGAGGGTGGTCTTGGCGACGGTGTTCTCGACCCTCTGGGCGATGGCCGGCGTCGCGCTCGCGGACCCGGACCCGGACCCGGACATGGGCTCTGCCCCTGACATCATGGCCGGAGACCCCGCCCGCAAAATCTGGAATGACAATCCGGACCTGGACCAAGGCGCGCCGGGATGGGAGACTCGGCTCGGCCACTGGCATTTTTTGACCATGGCCAACGACGACTGGGCCGGAGACGAAAATAACTATGTTGACTGGCCCATCGGTTCCAGCGCGGTGACCCTCAAAGCCTATGACACCAGACTCGACGCCCAGGGAGTGGTGGCCGAGTTAAGGCAGGCGAAGAGCGGCGGCCCGACGCTTGACCGAGACGTGGTGGTGGTCGCCCGGATCAAGGCGGTGGCCGGAGGACGCGCCAGGTTCCCCTCCAACATGGGAGTGGCCTTCGGCATCCTTTGCGAAAACACCGTCACCGGAGAGACCTTTTATTTCGAACCCTACATCCGCGGCTCCGGAGTGAACCGGATCTGGCAACAGACCTCCGGCGCCTTCTACCGCTGGCAGGGCGTACCCCATCAAACCCTGTACCTCCCCGCATTCCCCGAATTCTGCCGGATCCAGCCGCGAGACGGCATGACCACCTACACCGTAAACCTCAGCCTCATGTTCCAGGACGCGCTCAAAGCCCGCTACCTGCCCCTGCAATTGCCCCTCCATCGCCACACCCGCCTCCATGACCCCGACCCCGCCCATTGGCAAGTCAAGACGATGACCATCTATCCCGAAAACCAATACCTCCTCCCCCTAACCAACGGCGACCCCCAACAAGTCACCATTGATTATTTCGCGCTCACCTACCTGCCATAAATTGGGGACAGCCACCTTTTCGGATGACAACTTATTGATTTAATTCATGAATATAAGAGCATTATGCACTTACAATATGGTATTGATAATAACTTTAATTTTCAATAGCTTACGAACCAAAAAGGTGGCTGTCCCCAATTTCCGCTGGATTGAATCAGGCGGGGCAGGCCCTCGACGTTCGCCGCCTTGATCTTCCGCTTTTTGCCGTCGGCGGCCCGCATCTCAACCAGGGTACAGATTGTACCCCAGTTGGAACTCAGCTCGGGGGCGCGGTCTTTGAGCTTTTTCAAGTAATGTTTGGTCCGGCCCTCTGCCCTGTCCTTGTTCTAGAAACGTGACAACTTGTCACGGTTTCATTGTCTCGCTTATTCTGCCGCTCCTTTGGATTACGCCGGTACTTATGCCGCCCTTTCAGGGCTTAAAAGGATATTATGATTGTCCGATTCCCAGGGTAGGCCGAAGACGGCCAACCCTGGGCTATCCTGTAATCGCCCTTTCAGGGCTGAAAATTTTGCGGTTTCACACACTAGGCCGATCTTCAAAATATTATTTCTTTAACAGGGGCTATTGCCAGAATTACTTGACGGAGGCGAATGGCGCCGCTCACGACGGCCGGCCCGGATCGGCGGAATTTTTCTTGAGGTCGAGCGCTTCCTGGAGGGCGATGATTTGTTTGCGCTGGAGGCGGATGAGGCGGGTGTATTCGTACCAGGCGGAGATTTCGAGGATGAGGGCGATGAGGAAGGCGAGGATGAAGGCGGCGCAGAGGGCGAGCCACGCGGGCATGATGAGGGTTCCGAGGGGGATCCAGGGTAGGCCCAGCGCGATGGCGAAGGAGCTTTTGAGGCTTTCCAGGTTGACGGCGAGCTCGAAGGCGAGCCAGCCGGCGACGAGCACGATCAGAGCGAGCTTGATGTAACGCATAGCGAGGGCCCCTTTAAGAGAAGAGTTTTAACAAGGATATACAGGATGTCAAGGATAAGATTTTTTATCCTGAATATCCTGAACGTCCTTGTTTATTATTTCCGGAGCCGCCGCCCGGGGGGAGGCCGCGCCGGCATATATCATAGGTCCAGGAAGACCTGGGCCAGCTTGTCGCGGGTTTCGCGGACGTGCTCGGGGATGACTTTGACGTCTCCGACCACGGGCATGAAGTTGGTGTCTCCGTTCCATCGGGGCACGATGTGGACGTGGAGGTGTTCGGGGACTCCGGCGCCGGCCACGTCTCCGAGGTTGATGCCGATGTTGTATCCGTCGGGCTTCATGAGCTTTTGCATGGCGCGGAGGGATTTGCGGACGAGGTCGAAGAGCTCGTAGAGTTCCTTTTCGTCCAGGTCATCCATGGCACCGGCGTGGCGCTTGGGCATGACGAGGATGTGTCCGCTGTTGTAGGGGTACTTGTTCATGAAGACCACGGTGAGGGGCGCGCGGTGGACGATGAGGTTTTCGGGGTCGTTGTCGGCGGCGATCCTTGGACAGAAGAGGCATCCGGTTTGTTTTGGTCCGGCCTCTTCCAGGATGTACTTCATGCGCCACGGGGCCCATAGCGTATTCATTTGCCCTCCGCCCGGGGAACCTTGGCGCTTATCCGTCCACCCTCTCCTTCATCTCCTTGCCGACCTTGAAGAAGGGCACGCTCTTGGCGTCCACGGAGACCTTCTCTCCGGTGCGGGGGTTGCGCCCTTCCCGGGAGCGGCGTTTTTTCACCTGGAAGCTGCCGAAGCCCCTGATCTCGATGCGGTCGCCCGAGGCCAGGGCCTCGGTCATGGAATCGAAGACGGTGTTGACTATCAGCTCGGCATCCTTCAAGCTCAGGTCCTTGATCCTTTCCGCCAGCTTCTCGATGAGTTCCCTCTTTGTCATCAGTGACTCCTTCCCCTCTGTTTAGAAAAATAGTAGCCCGTAGCCAGTAGCCAGGGAAAATTCCCTCGATCCCCGCTCCTCTCAATCCTCGCTCCTTTTCATGATTTCAGGGCGCCGCCTCGCGGTATGAGGAGCCGTCGAACAAATTTTTCAAGCAAACCCTTGGCCCCCAGATTCGCATGAATCACGGATTAATGTCAATAATGTACATCACCCGGACGGGCGATGGCAAGAGCGAGCGCGCGCCCCGCAAGTCCGGCGGCAGCAGGCTGTCCAGCAACTGCCCGAGCAGTCCCGAGGGCCGTCGCGGCGGCCAGACCACTCGGGGCTTGCCCTTGATTCCTCCCTGCTCGCCGGCCTCGTTGATGGCGTCGTTCATCGAGCCGATCTCGTCCACCAGTCCCAGGTCCTTGGCCTGGGTCCCGGTGTAAATCCTTCCGTCGGCCAGCTCATGCACTTTTTCGGGGGACAGGTTTCGTCCCTTGGCCACGGCGTTCTCGAACTGGGCATGGAGGTTGTCCACGATTCCCTGGAGGTATTGCCTTTCCTTGGGGGTCATGTCGCGGTATGGGCTTCCGGCGTCCTTGAACTCACCGCTCTTGATGACGATGTTCTTGACCTTCATCCACTGGAAGAGTCCTTCGAGGTTGGTGATCTCCATGACCACGCCGATGCTTCCGGTGATGGTGCCTTCATTGGCGAAGATCTTGCGGGCGGGGCAGGCGATGTAATAGCCTCCCGAGGCGGCGACGGAGCCCATGGAGACGACGACGGGCTTTTGGGCGGCGAGCCTTTTGACCTCGTCGTGGATTTCCTGGGCGGCGCCGACCACCCCTCCGGGCGAGTCCACGCGCAGGACCACGGCGGCGATGGAGGCGTCGTCGAGGTAGCGCCCGATCTGGTCAATGGTTTGCTTGGAGTCCACGATGATGCCCTCGACCTTGACCACTCCGACCTTCTTTCCGAATCCCATGTCGGAAATTGCGCTTGATCCCTGCATCCGGGACCCGATGGCGGCGGCGATGATGGTGACGATGGCGCCGCCGACGAGGAGCAGGAGCAGGAGCATGATGAGGGGATGCTGGCGGAAGAGCCCTCCCTTGTCGGAGGGTGGCGGCCATCCGCCTCCGGGCGGACCCCATCCGGGTGGAGGGGCCTGTCCCCATGCGGGGGCCCGGGCGCCGGGCAAGGGCCTGCCCGGCGCGGCGGGCGCCGTTGGTCCCGGGGCGCTCGGCTGCCCGGGCGGGGCGCCATATTGCGGCCTGGGTGCCTGGTCGTCAGGATTCATGCGCGTCCGGCCTTTTTAAAGTTGCGGTCAAGATAGTGTTCCCGTCTCAATCGCCGGATTCGTCCGGTCCTTTGTCTTCATTCCCGGGAGCGTCGTCCCGCGGGGCGGCTGGTTCCTGGTCCGCGTCGGCCGGGCCGGCGTCTTCGGCGGCGGGCTCGCCGGCGGCCGCGGTTTTGTGCCCGTCCGTTTCAGGCTCAGCGGGAGGCTCGGCCGTTTCCGGCGTTTCCGGCGTTTCCGGCGGTTCCGGTGGTTCCGACGGTTCCGGCGTTTCCGGTGGTTCCGGCGGTTCCGGCGGTTCCGGCGCGGCGTCCTCGGCCGCGGCATGCTCGGCCATTTTGATCTTGGAGAGCTTGTCCTGGATGAGCTCGCCGAGCTTGGAGGTCCCGTCGCCCTCCTGCTTCTGATAGGTTTTGTAGGCGGCGGAATCCTCGGCGCGCTTCAAGGCCTTTACGGAGAGTCGGATCTTTCGCTCGGAGACGTCCACGTTGAGGATCTCGGCGGTGATCTCCTGTCCGGGCTGGACCAGCTCGGTGGGGTCCTTGACCTTCTCGTGGGAGAGCTCGCTGATGTGGATGAGTCCCTCGATTCCTTCCTCGAGCTCGACGAAGACCCCGAAGTCGGTGATGTTGACGACCTTTCCGACCACGTCCTGTCCGGGGCGGTACTTGGCGGGGACGGACTCCCAGGGATCGGGCTGGGCCTGCTTGATTCCGAGGCTGAAGCGCTCGTTCTCCTTGTCAATCTTGAGGACCATGCAATCCACGTCCTGTCCTTTCTTGAACAGCTCGGAGGGATGTTTGACGCGCTTGGTCCAGGAGAGGTCGGAGATGTGGACGAGTCCGTCAATTCCTTCCTCGACGCCGACGAACACGCCGAAGTTGGTGATGTTGCGGATTTTGCCGGAGACGCGGGTGCCGGCGGGGTATTTCAATTCGAGCATGTCCCAGGGGTTAGGCTGGGCGAGGCGGATGGAGAGGCTGATCCTGCGGTTGACGATGTCAATGTCAAGGACCTTGGCCTCGATCTGCTCTTCGGGCTGGACCACCTTTGATGGATGGACGCGCTTCTTGGACCAGTTCATCTCGGAGACGTGGACCAGTCCCTCGACTCCGCGCTCGAGCTCGACAAAGGCGCCGTAGTCGGTGACGGACACGACCTTTCCGATGACGATGGTGCCGACGGGATATTTCTTCTCGACGTTGTCCCAGGGGTCGGGCAGGATCTGCTTGAGTCCGAGGCTGACCTTTTCGGTCTCGCGGTTGAAGCGCAGGACCTTGACGGTGATCTCGTCTCCGACCTTCATGACCTCGGTGGGATGGGCGATTCGCCCGTAGCTCATGTCGGTGATATGGAGGAGTCCGTCAATGCCGCCGAGGTCGAGGAAGGCGCCGTACTCGGTGATGTTCTTGACGACGCCCTTTACGACCTTGTCCTTTTCGAGGGTGGCCAGGGTCTCGGTCCGCTTGGAGTCGCGGTCCTTTTCCAGGACGGCGCGGCGGCTGACCACGACGTTTCCGCGCTTGCGGTTGAACTTGATGATCTGGACGAGGTCCTGGAGGCCGAGTAGTTTTTCGAGGTTTCGGATGGGCTTGATGTCGGTCTGGCTTCCGGGGAGGAAGGCCTGGACTCCGACGTCCACCATGAGTCCGCCCTTGACCTTCTCGGTGATCTTGCCGTTGACGGGGCGCTCCTTCTTGTAGGCGTCTTCGAGGTCGTCCCAGATGCGGCGCTTCTCGGCCTTGTCCTTGGAGAGCCGGATGAATCCCTCTTCATCCTCGCGGCGCTCGACCAGGACCTCGACCTCGTGGCCGACCTCGACCTGCGGCTCGCCGCCTCCGACCCTGAACTCATCAAGGGGGACATGGCCTTCGGACTTGTCGCCGATGTCCACCATGACGTAATCCTTGTTGACGCCGACCACGACCCCGCGGATGATCTCGCCCTCGTCGAACTCCCGCTTTTTCATGCTCTCTTCGAACATGGCGCCGAAGTCCTCTCCCTCTTCCTCCTCGCGGGCTTCGCCTGCCCTTGGCGGCGGAGCGGGGCTGGGCTCGGCTGCCGCTTCCCCCTCGCGGGGGGGACGTTCGTCCCCTGGTTGTGGCGCGGCCGAATTTTCCGATTCCGCAATCTGTCCCGTTCCGGTTTGCCTTTCCTCCGGAGAGTTCATCTTTTCATCGTCTTGTTTTTCGTTAACCAATTACCTGTCCCCCTAAGCCTAAACATTTTCATCCCGCCTCTTTGCGGCCAGGCGCCTGGCGATCTCGTCCACCACCCTTTCCACGCTTTGGGTGGTGGTCTCGATCTCGATGGCGCCGGGCGCGCTTTTGAGCGGCGCTACCGCGCGTGTCGAATCGTCGTGGTCCCGCTTTTTGATGTCGGCCAGGACCGTGGCGAAGTCAATGTGCTCGCCCTTTTGTTTCAGCTCTTCGTGGCGGCGCCTTGCCCTCTCCTCGGCGGATGCGGTCACGAAGAACTTATAGTCGGCATCGGGGAAGACCACGGTGCCGATGTCGCGTCCCTCCATTACCACTCCGCCCTGCCTTCCCATCTCGCGCTGGAGCGCGGTCAGGCGCTCGCGCACGGGCGGGAGCGCGGAGATGGCGGAGGCCTTCAATCCCATGTCCCCGCGCCGGATGGCTTCCGACACGTCGTCGCCGCCGAGCAATGTAATCACGTTTCCCCCGGACATCTCCTGCCTGATCTCCAGCCGGGAAAGGAACCGGGCAAGTTCGGCGGCGTCGTTTGGGTCCACGCGTTCGCGGTCGGCGGCCAGGGCGGCGGCGCGGTACATGGCCCCGGTATCAATGTAGCGGTAGCCGAGCTTGTTGGCCAGTTCCCTGGCCACGGTGCTTTTTCCCGCGCCTGACGGTCCATCTATGGCGATAACGTATCCTATTTTCATAACTTAACTCGCAAGCCGTGTCAAGGCGCGCAGGAAATCGGGAAACGAGGTCATGATGCTCTCGGCGCCGTTTATGACCATTTCGCCCTTGGCCGCGAGTCCGGCCACGGCGGCGGCCATTGCCACGCGGTGGTCGCTGTCGCTCTCGACCGCGGCGCCTTTCAGGGCGGCCGGGCCTTTGATGATCAGGCCGTCTTCGCGTTCCTCGACGCCGGCGCCCATGGCGGCGAGGGCGCGGGCCATGGCGGCGATGCGGTCGCTCTCCTTGACGCGGAGCTCCTTGGCGTCGCGGATCACGGTGGCGCCCTTGGCGCGGGCGGCGGCGATGCACAGCGCCGGGACCTCGTCAATGGCGCGGGTGAGGAGGTCGCCGCCGATCTCGGCGGCTCGGAGCTCGCCGGCTTTGACCCTGAGGTCGGCCACGGGTTCGAGGCCCATGAGCCGCTGGTTCTCGACGGCGATGTCCGCCCCCATTAGTTTTAGTATGTCGAGGATGCCGGTGCGGGTGGGGTTGATGCCGACGTCCTTGATGACGATCTCGGAGCCGGGCACGATGAGGGCGGCGACGATGAGGAACGCGGCGGAGGAGATGTCGGCGGGGACCTCGATGACGGAGGCGTTCTTGAGCTTTGCGGGGCCGCGCACTCCGATCCATTCGTGGTCGCGCATGAGCTTGACCCCGAAGCGGGCGAGCATGAGCTCGGTATGGTCGCGGGACGGCCCGGGCTCGCTTAGCCAGGTCTCGCCCCTGGCGAAGAGCCCGGCCATGAGCAGCGCGCTCTTGAGCTGGGCGCTGGCCACGGGGAGGCGGTAGCGGATGCCCTTGAGCTCGGCCCCCTTGATCATGATGGGGGCGGTCCCCTCGCGGGTGCATCCGACGTCCGCGCCCATGAGGCGCAGCGGCTCGATGACGCGGCGCATGGGCCTCCTGGAGAGGCTCTGGTCTCCGATCAGGAGGGCCATCACGGGCAGGCCGGCGAGCAGTCCGGCGAGGAGCCTCATGCTGGTTCCGGAGTTGCCGAGGTCCAGGGCCATATGGGAGGAGACGAGCTCGTCGGGCCCGCGTCCGCAGATCACGACCTCTTCCTTTTCCGTCTCCTCCCGGATCTTGACCCGCATGGCGCGGAAGGCAGCGATGGTGGCGAGCACGTCCTCGGAAAAGAGCAGGCCGCGGACGCGGGTGACGCCATAGGCCACGGCGGAGAGCATGACGGCGCGGTGGGAGATGGACTTGTCGCCGGGGACCTTGAGCTCGCCATGGAGCGGGCCCACCGCGCGGACGCGGAGCACGGTCATTTTCCGCCCTCCCCTTCCAGCCGCTTCCTGACCTCGCGGCAGCGGCTGAAGCGCTCGTGCAGGGCTTTATGGTCTCCGCGGGCGATCTGGGCCTTGAGCTCGGCCAGGGTCTCGGTGAAGCGGTCAATGGCCTCGATGATGGCGTCCTTGTTGTCCAGGCAGACGTCGCGCCACATCTCGGGCGAGCTCATGGCGATGCGGGTGAAGTCGCGCAGACCTCCGGCGGAGAAGCGGAGCATGGGCAGCTCGGCGTCCCATTGCAGCAGGGTGTCAATCAGGGCGTAGGCGATCATGTGGGGCAGGTGGGAGACGGCGCCGAGCACGAGGTCGTGGACGCGGGCGTCCATGATCTCGATCCTGCTGCCGGTTGCCTCCCATAGTTTTATGACCAGGTCAAGGGCGGCCGAGTCGGTACGGCGGTCGGAGATGAGGATGGTGCGCCGTCCCTGGAACAGGTCGGCGCGGGCGGCGCTGGCGCCGGTCTTCTCGGAGCCGGCGATGGGATGTCCGGCGACGACGTGGGCGTGGGCCGGGAGCCAGGCGAAGAGCTCGCCGAGGACCACTTCCTTGGCGGAGCCGGCGTCGGTGACGATGGCGCCGGGCTTGAGCACGTGGGCGATGTCGCGGGCGATTCCGGCCATGGCGCGCAGCGGCACGGCGAGCATGACCACGTCGGCGCCCAGGGCGGCCTCGGCGTGGTCGGTGGTGGCGTCGTCGAGGATGCCCATTGCCAGGGCGTCCTGGAGGTTCTCGCGGCTCCGGCCGCAGCCGATCACGGTGTTGACGGCGCCGGCCTCTTTGAGGGCGAGCGCGAAGGACCCTCCGATCAATCCCACGCCGATGACAGCGAGCCGGTCAATGATGGGGGTCACACCAGCTCCTTCAGCGCCCCGATGAACCTCTCGTTCTCCTCCGGCAGTCCGACGGTGACGCGGAGCCACCGGGGCAGGCGGTAGCCGCCCATGGGCCGCACGATCACGCCCTGATGCAGGAGCTTATTATAGAGGTCCTTGGCGTCCACCGGGCTCTTGAAGAGAATGAAGTTGCCGACCGACGGGATGAACTCGATCTTCATCTTCTGAAACTGCTTCTCCAGCCAGGCCATGCCCTTCAGGTTCAGGGCGCGGACCTTTTTCAGGAACTCGGTGTCGTCGAGCGCGGCCTCCGCGGCGGCCTGGGCCAGCAGGTTGGTGTTAAAGGGCTGGCGCACGCGGTTCATGTAATCGGCCATTTCCTTGCTCATCACGCCGTAGCCCATGCGCAGTCCGGCCAGCCCGTAGATCTTGGAGAAGGTGCGGGTGGCAACCACGTTCTTGCCGGCCTTGACCAGCTCGACCCCGTCCGGGAAGTCCTTCTGGTTCACGTACTCGAAATAGGCCTCGTCAATGACCACGATCACGTCGGGCGGGATCGCCTTGAGCAGCTCGTCCACCTCCCGGCCGGTGACGTAGGTGCCGGTCGGGTTGTTGGGGTTGGCGATGAAGAGCAGCCGGGTGTTGTCCTTGACGGCCCCGGCCATGGCGCGGAGGTCGTGGCCGTAGCTCTTGCCCGGGGGCACCACGGTCTTTTCGTAGCCGCGGGAGTCCACGGAGAGGTCGTAGACGACAAAGGCGTGCTCGGAGATGACGGCGTGGTCGCCCGGGCGCATGAAGGTGGCGGCGATGAGCTCGAGGACCTCGTTGGAGCCGTTGCCGGCGACGATCATGTCGGGGGACACGCCGAGCTTTTTAGCGAGCTTTTCCTTGAAGGTGGTGGCGTTGCCGTCGGGATAGCGGTGCAGGTTCTTGAGCGTCTTCTTGACGGCGGCCACGGCCTTGGGCGACGGCCCGACCGGGTTCTCGTTGCTCGCGATCTTGATCGAGTGCTTGATCCCGAGCTCGCGCTCCAACTCCTCGATCGGCTTGCCCGGAACATAAGGCACCAGCTTCTTGATGTAGTCCGCTACTAATTCTCTCTTCATATCTCCACCCCTTTTTGAGAGTAGATAGTAGGTGGCAGGTAGTAGATAGGGAAGACCGGCCGAATTGCCGCGGGTCTTCCCCTATCTACCATCTACTAACTACTATCTACTATACTCTTAAGAACTGGTTGTCCTTCCTCATCTTGGGGTACGAGCCCAGGACCTTGACGAAGACGCAGTCGTGCTCGAGGGCCCGGATGGCCTCCTTGACCAGCGCGTCAGTGATATGGCCGTCCATCTCGACGAAGAAGACGTATTCCCAGGCCCGGCCCCGGAGCGGCCTTGACTCGATCTTGGAGAGGTTCACGCCGCGCGTGGCAAAGTGGCCGAGCGCGTCGTAGAGGATGCCGGGCCGGTCCTTCACCGAGAACATGATGGCGGTGGTGTCGCGCCCGCTCTTTTGCCCTTGCTCCTTGCCGATCACGAAGAAGCGCGTGTAGTTCCTGGCCAGGTCCTCGATGTGGCGCGCGATGACCTTGAGCCCGTAAAAGTCGCCGGCGAACTCGGAGGCGATGGCGGCGGCGTCGCGGTCAACCGCGGCCATGCGGGCCGCTTCGGAGGTGCTGGCGGCCTCGTGGATGTTGATTCCGGGCAGGTTCTTGCGCAGCCAGTTGCGGCACTGGGCCAGGGCGTGAGGATGGGAGTACACCCTCTTGACCTTGCCCAGCTCCCCGTCCACCGCGAGCAGGTTGTGCACGATCTCGAGCACGATCTCGGCGCAGATGGTGAGGTCCGAGTCGAGGAACATGTCGAGGGTATGGGTGACCACTCCCTCGGTCGAGTTCTCGATGGGCATGACGCCGTAGTCGGCCTCCCCGCGCTCGACCACCTCGAACACGTCGGAGATGCCGCGCTCGGGTATGAACTCCGCGGAGTGCCCGAACTGCTGGCGGCCCGCGATGTGGGTGAAGCTCGCCTCCGGCCCGAAATACGCGACCCGGAGCCGCTTCTCCAGGCTCCGGCACGCCGAGATGATCTCCTTGTACACCGGCGGGATGGAATCGGCCGGGAACGGGCCCGGGTTCTCCTTTCTCAGCCGCTCCACGATGTCGTCCTCCCGCGCCGGAATGTAAAACCCGCGGGCGTTCTTCTTCTTGTGCTCGCCGACCCGGGCCGCCAGCTCGGCGCGGCGGTTCAAGAGCACGAGCAGCGACGAGTCCACCCCGTCAATCCGGCGCCTCAGGTCATGAAGCGCCTTCTCACCGCCGCCGCCCTTGCCGCCCTTGGCCCTCACGCCGCCCTTTTTCGCTTTTCCCGCCAAGCCGAGTCCCCTTCCCCCGTGGAAATCAAGGCACAATATTAGACCAAAACGCGCCGCGATTCAACCGCGCGCTTTACTTGGAGCGCGTTCTCGACTACCCTTAAGTCCCGGCCCGGAGCGCGCACCCCTTCCGCTGATCTCCGCGCCGACGAATTGTTCACGCCGCAGGCGATTGACCGCGATCCTGATAATGCCTGGTGGCGGGGACACTCTTGTCCCCGGACCTTTGGCCGACAAGAGTGTCGGCCCCACCATAATATTAAATAGGATGAACGATGCTGGTGCTCGGGATAGAAAGCTCCTGCGATGAGACCGCGGCCGCGGTGGTGGCGGACGGCCGGATTGTTTCCGACGTGGTGGCGAGCCAGGACGAGATCCATTCGCCGTTCGGGGGCGTGGTCCCGGAGCTGGCTTCGCGGGCGCACCTTGAGCGCATCCATCCCCTCATCCACGAGGCGCTGGTCCGGGCGGGCGTGGGGATCGGCGCCATCGAGGGGGTGGCGGTGACGTCCGGTCCGGGCCTGGTGGTGTGCCTGATGGTGGGGCTGTCGGCGGCCAAGGGGATCGCGCTGGGCCGGGGCATCCCGCTCGCGGGGGTGAACCACCTGGACGGGCACCTGAGCGCGATCTTTCTCGACCCGGGCCGGGAGCCGCCGCCCTTTCCCTTTGTCGGGCTGGTGGTCTCGGGCGGGCACACGTCGCTTTACCTGGTCCACGGCCCCGGCGAGTACCGGCTGCTGGGGCAGACGCTGGACGACGCGGCGGGCGAGGCGTTTGACAAGACGGCCAAGATCATGGGCCTGCCCTACCCCGGCGGGCGCGAGATCGAGGCGCTGGCGAAAGAGGGCGATGAGACGGCGGTGGCGTTTCCCCGTCCGCTGCTGGACCGGCCTGATTTCAACTTCAGCTTTTCCGGCCTGAAGACGGCGGTGCTGCATTACCGGGACCGGAACGGGATCAGGCAAGGGGAGCGCGCGGACGTGGCGGCGTCGTTCCAGGCGGCGGCCATCGAGGTGCTGGTGGCGAAGACGATGCGGGCGGCCAGGGAGCTCAAGGCGGCGCACGTGGTGGTATGCGGGGGAGTGGCGGCGAACGGCCGGCTCCGGGAGCGGTTCGCGGCGGCGGGCCGGGAGGCCGGCGTCATGGTGCACGTGCCCCCGCTCCGGCTGTGCACGGACAACGCCGCCATGATCGCGCTCGCGGGCGCGCGGTTGTTGGGGCAGGGAGTGCGGCACGGCTTCGAGCTATCGCCGCGGGCGGTGTGGCCGCTGGGGAGAGAGGTTTGAGGTTTGGGGTTTGAGGTTTGGGGCGTGGGGGGCGATTTCCTGGCTACTGGCTACTGGCTACTCCATTGAAGGCTGGCAGCCATCCGGGCCATCCATCGCCTGCTTTTCGGGACGTGGGATGTATAGTTATTTACGGAGAAAGGTCCGGGATTATTACCGGCAGCTGATGACGCTTCCGGGGAAGATCGAGGACGTGGCGGGCGGGTTCGCCATCGGCGTTTTCATCGGGTTCTCCCCGTGGCACGGGTTTCACCTGGTGCTGGCGGCGGCGCTGGCGGCGCTTTTCCGCAAGAACGTGGCGGCGGGGCTGTTGGGCGCGATGGTCTTCAATCCTCTCACCTCCTTGCTCATTCTGACGGCGGAGTTCAAGCTGGGGCGGATCATGACCGGGTCTCCTCCCATCGAGTTCCCGGCGCACGTCACCTATGACCTGGAGGTGCTCCATGCGCTGTGGCGCCTGGGGGAGGAGGTGTTTTACCCGGTGTTATTCGGGAGCCTGGTGCTGGGCGCGGCGGCCGCGGTGGCCGGGTATTTTTTAGTGCGGCGTTTCCTGGCGGCGTATCGCCGGAGAGTGTATCTTAAGAGGCACCCTGATGAGCCGAACACGCCAGATCCTGAATGAGTACGGCTACCGGAGCAAGCGGTCGCGGGGCCAGAACTTCCTGGTCCATGAAGGCACGCTGCAGAAGATAGCGGACGCGGCGGCCTTGAGCCTCTCCGATACGGTGGTCGAGATCGGTCCGGGTCCGGGGAACCTGACGCGGAGGCTGGCGCGCGCGGCGGGCCGGGTGATCGCGGTGGAGATCGAGCACGAGCTGTGCCTGATCCTGAAGAGCGAGGTGGCAAGCGATAATGTCACCGTGATCGAGGGCAACGCGCTCGACCTCGATTTCCGCGGGCTCGCTCCCGCGGGCGGCAGGCTCAAGGTCGTGGCCAACCTCCCCTACAACATCACCACCCCGGTCCTGTTCAAGCTGCTGGCGACCCCGGAGCTTTTTTCCGAGCTCATGCTCCTTTTGCAGCTCGAGGTCGCGAAACGGATCACGGCGGCGCCCGGGACCCGGGCGTGGGGCATCCTGGGGGCCCAGTGCCAATTGCAGGCCGATTGCGCGGTGGTCTTCCGGGTGGGGCCGGAGGCGTTTCGGCCGCGGCCCAAGGTGGAGTCGGCGCTGGTGCGGCTCCGGATGCTGCCGGCGCCGCGGGCGCGGGTCGCGAGGCCGGAGCTTTACCGGCGCGTGGTGCGGGCCGCGTTCGCGGGGCGGCGCAAGACGCTGCGCAACTCGTTTACGGTGGGAGAGTTCGCGTTCGGGGCGGAGCTGATCGCGGCGGCGCTCGGGGAGGCCGGGATAGACCCGGGCCGGCGGGCGGAGACGGTGACGGTCCAGGAGTTCGCGGCCATCGCCAACGCGATTGTTAATAGGGAAGAAAAAGAGAACCACCAAGACACCAAGGGTAAAAAGTAAAGAAAAAACAATTTATAAAATAAGGTGTTTTCTTGGTGAGCTTTGTGACCTTGGTGTCTTGGTGGTTAGTATTTTTTCTTGGGAGGGCTGGGGTGCCGGAGCTGCCGGAGGTGGAGACGATCCGCTGCTGCCTTTTGGACCAGGTGGTGGGCGAGGAGATTCATAAGGTGCGGGTGAGGAGGGGCTCGCGCCTGTTGCGGGACACGGTTTCCGCGGGCGAGCTCAGGAAGCGTCTCCAGGGCGCTCGGATCGAGGCGCTGGGGCGGCGGGGGAAATACTTGATCGCGGCGCTGTCCACCGGCGATTTCCTGGTGCTGCACCTGGGGATGACGGGCCGGCTGTATACGGTCAATAAGGGAGAGAAGTCTCCGGCCCACACCCACCTCCGATTTTCTCTCGGGGAGGATGACCTGATTTTGGTTGACCCGCGCACGTTCGGCCGGGTGCTGCTGATCGCGGCCGGGGGCCTGGAGTCGCACCCGGCCATCCGCCGCCTGGGCCCGGAGCCGCTGGACGATGAATTCAGTGTCGAGCACATAAAATATTTTCTTTCGCGGCGCCAGACGTCGCTGAAGGCTCTGCTGCTGGGGCAGGGGCTTTGCGCGGGGGTGGGCAACATTTACGCGGACGAGGCGTGTTTCCGGGCGGGGATCACGCCGCTTCGCCGGGCCATGAGTCTCAGCGACGTCGAGATCCGGGCGCTGCGTAAAGGGGTGCGCCAGGTGATCCGCGAATCCATTCAATGCAAGGGCACGACCATCCGCGACTACCAGTGGGACGCGGGCAAGAGCGGCGGGTTCGCGAGCAGGCTTCGGGTTTACGGCCGGGAGGGGCGGCCGTGCCGGCGGTGCGGAGAGCCGGTCCGGCGGGAAACCGCGGCGGGACGGAGCACGTTCTATTGCGCCAGGTGCCAGAAATGAGGCGCGGGGGCCGGCGTCTCGGTTGCATCCGCGTCTGGTTTTGTTCATCTTAAGATGAGAGCGCCGGGCGCATGGTTTACCAGGGGGAAGAGCTGATGTTGAATTTGTTAAGGAAGGGGACACGGCGGGCGGGGGCGTTTTTCCTGTTCGCGTCGGTGGCGATTGCCTGCATCCTCGCGGCGTCCGCTTTGACGCGGGCGGCGGTCCAGCGCTACGGGGACAAGGTCCAGGTAGGTCTCACGGACGAGGAGAGCGCGGCGCTGGAGACCCTGGGCGAGCTCTTGAAAATGGAGGATGGCAAGCCGCTGACGGTGGACCCCAACCTGGTCGAGGCGGCGCGGGCGCTGGCGCGTCAGTATCAGAACAATACGGCGGACGTCAACTCCACGCTGTCCACTCAAAACCGGACCAAGGTCATGGGCGAGCACGGGATCTATGAAAACTCGTTGCGCTGTATCCCTCTTTTCTTCTCGACCTCCGATGACATCCGGTCGCAGCTCAAGCTCCGGGAGAAATCCGGCACGGTGCGTTATACACAGGTGGGCGCCGGCGCGGCCATGCCGCGGGGAATGAAATACGGGGTGATGGTGATAGTGCTCGCGGACAAGCGGACGGAGCTCAGCCCTTTCCCGCGGCAGGTCAACCTGCCGTCTTCCTGGACGTTGCGGGGCAAGCTGGCGAACTCCTGCCGCGGCAGCAAGGCCAAGGTCCTGCTCACGTCTCCCGGGGGCAAGGTCCAGAGCATCGAGGCCAAAATGAACGGCGACTCTTTCTCCGCCACCATCCCCTTCAATCAGGGCGCGGGCACGTACCACTTGGAGGTCGAGGCGGTGGGCTCCGGCACGGCCAAGATCGCGGCGCTGATGGAGGTGACGGCGGGCGGGGCCGGCGGGTCCAGCAGTTCCACCTTCGAGGTGTCCGGTTTTGACCGGGTTCCCGGGGACGAGGCCGAGGCGGAGGACATGATGCTGGAGATGATCAACCAGGTGCGGTTCAAGGAGGGATTGGAGGCGGTGAGCGATGACCCGCACCTCAAGGAGCTGGCCCGGGCGCAGAGCCGGGACATGAAGGAGCGCCAGTACGTGGGTCACCTGTCCCCGGAGTTCGGGACGCTGTCCGACCGGGTCCAGGCGGCGGGGCTTTCGGGCTACGCGATCAAGGAGAACGTGGCGCTCGACAACGATCTGGCCCAGGCCATGAATAACCTGCTGAAAAGCCCGGCCCACCGGGCCGTGATCATAGACCCGGACGTGAATACCGTGGGAGTGGGGATCGCGTTCAGCGGCCAAGGCAATGACCGCCAATATTACGTTTCCCAGGAGTTCGCCAAAATATATTAAGAAGCGGCGGGACAGCCCTATAACACTGGAAGCGGTTTCCTAACACCACCAAGAATTTTCAACAAGGATATTCAGGATGTTCAGGATTAAAAAAAAACAAAAATTATCCTGGAAATCCTGAACATCCTTGTTAATAATCTTTTCATCGGAGATGGTTGTTCCGGTTCAGTGCTGTCCAAAATAAACGGACCGGAGAACCGCCAAGGCGCCAAGAGCGCCAAGGATTATTTTTTAACACGATTTCAAGAGGGCTTGGGTGCAAATATTTCTTGCTTGGCGCTCCCGTCGGCCGGTTCGCCAAGCCGGTTGGGGCCAACGCTGCGGAGCTGTTTTTTGCCGGGCCGCAAAGAAACATCATGATTTACTTGGCGATCCTTGGCGCTCTTGGCGTCTTGGCGGTTTTCTTGCGGCCTATTTTGGACAAGAGTGGTTCCGGTTATAAAACCGGTTCTAATCTGAATCCGTGTTAATCCGTGGTTACCTTCTTTATTGCATCCATTGGTTTCGGCCAATAGCCGGGCCGGGAATCACTTGAAAATCTTGAAATTGTCGTCCGACCAGGCATGGGCCAGGACGCCGCCTTCGCGGGTCCGGACCTGGACCTGGGAATAATTCATGGCCGCGGCGCGGGCGTATAGTTTCTTGAGGGCATCCTCCTTCTGCCCGGTCAAACTATTGAGCCATGAATCTTCATCAATCACCACCACCATGGTCTTGTCCTGGCCGGTCACGGAGAGCGCGGCGAGCCCCGAGTCAGACACGTCCACCTCCAAATCCTTGATCGAGGACCCTTCAAACACCCCGGAAAAGTAGAGGGTGGCGAGGATGGAGAGCACGGCCACCGCCATGGCGGCCAGGAGGATGGCCTGGTGGTTGTTATTGATGAAGGATCGGAGGCCGGATTTCCCCGAGGCGGACGCCTGTGCGGCGCGCGCGGCGGAGGAACTGTCCGCGCCGGCGCGGGACGCGGGCCGGGACGCCGGCTTCCCGGGCGCGGACCGGGCCGGGGCCGCCGCGGCCGGGGAGGAGCGCTTCCTGACCACGTTCTCCAGCAGGTCATGGATTTGCTTGAGCCGATTGAAAGCCGCTTCGAAGGCTTCCTGTCCCTGTTCCCCGGTTCTCCTGGCCTCCGCCCTTTTTCCCAGAATCTTGATGGCCAGGTCCCCGAAGGTCGCGTCCAACTGGCGCACGCCGCGCGCCCATTCCTCCTGGCTGAACCCCAGCTCGGAAGCGGCCAGCTCCAGGGCGTAAGCGCAGGCCAGGGCGATCCCGTTCATGCGCAGGCACCAGGCGGCGGCGGTGGCGCCTTCCTTGCCGGGCTCGAGGGTGAACTCGGCGAGCGCGCTTTTTTCCTCGGGCGTGAAGGCGAACTTTTCTTGCAGCGAACTTTTCAAGATCGCATCGTCGCAATGGTCCCCGCCCTGGGCGTGGTCGAGGATGGCCCACTCGAGATAGGTGCTGTCGTGGAGGAAGCTGCCGAGGTTGCGGGCGGGGTCGCGGCGCGCCGGTTTCATGTACTCCCAGGCCTTGCGGGGCGCGATGGCGGAGGGTTGCGCCGGCCCCGCCTCCGGCTTAGGCGGCGGCTCCGGTTCAGGTTCCGGCTCCGGCGCGGATGGACTGGCGGGCTTGGCCGGGGCCTGGCCCGGGGCCTGGTCGAACGGAGGCGGTTCCTCCGGCGGGGCCGCCTTGGCGAAGGTCACCCTGGCGTCATCCGTGGCCGCTCCCGGCCCGGCCCCGGCCGGCGCGCCGGGCATCAGGATCTGGACGCCCAGGCTCCTCTGGGCCTCGTCCTTGACGGCGTTCAGCGCCGTGGTAACGACGTGGGGAGGAGCGTCGTATTCGGTCTGGAACCATTCGATCAGGCCTTCCGCGTTCAGCTTTCCATCGGCATAGAAAAAAAACATGGCGCGGCTGCAGATGAGGTGCAAGTTTTCCTGGGGAATGAACTCGGAAACGGGAGATACTTTGAGGCGGTCGAAAAGCCATTCCGCCAGTTTTTCGGGTGAAGCTGCCACCAACTCAGGGCCCTCCTCAATCCAGGATTAATCCTGAAGCAAAAGATTTACGCTTGAATAACTTAGAATAGAGCCGATTCCCTCGGAATGTCAACCGGAAAATGCAAAATAGAAAATTCCGAGCGCGGCGAGATTGTCCCACGGCGGCGGAAAAGAGCTATAATCTTGGCCATGTCGAGGAGGGCCGAGAGCGTGGTCCGGGCCGGGGTCCGGGGGCGGGTACGACTCCTGATGCGCGGCCTGGCGCTGGTGCTTTCCGGATTGGCGCTTCATGGCCCCGTACGGGCCGCGGGCGCGGTGGAGCCGCTGGGCTACGGATTTTTCCCGGCGCGGGGCGAGCCGCGGCTGCTGGTGGTCCTGGTCGAGACCCCGGACCAGCCGCATTCGCTTTCACCCGACACCATCCGCGAGATCATCTTCGGACCCGGCCCGGGGACCGCCTCGCTCGCCGGGTATTATGAGGAAGTGTCTTACGGAGCGCTCCGGGTGCGGGGCGAGGTCACGCCCTGGCTCAAGGTCCCCAAAAACACGGCGCAATACGCGGGCAACAGTTACGGGATCAACTTCCGGTCGTGGCCCGACAACATGGGCGGGTTCGCTACGGACTCCGTGAACGCGGCGCTGGCGGCCGGCATTGATCTCGCGCCGTACGACAACGACGGCGACGGCCACGTTGACGGGCTGATGCTCATCCACTCCGGCCCGGGCGGCGAGGTGGTCAGGAACAAGGGCCTGCTCTGGTCGCGGGTGGACTACATCTCGATGTACGGCGGCGAGCCGGTCACGGCCGGCGGGGTAGTGGTGGACCGCTTCAGCGTCTGCGCCGAGTACATCATGCCCGGGCAGCCGGACGTCATGCGCATCTGCGCGCACGAGTTCGGGCACATGATGGGGCTGCCCGACCTCTATGACCCCGACCACTCTTCATTCGGCATCGGCGTCAACGGGATCATGGGCATCTTGATCCATCCCCGGGCCATGGCCCTGCCGCCCGCGCCCTGCGCCTATTCCCGGACGCTCCTTGATTGGACCGCGCCCGCCGTCGTCCAGGGGGAAACGCTGGTCACGCTCCGGCCCGCGGCCCAGGCGCCCGACCTGGTCCGCATCAACACCCCCGTCCCCGCCGAGTATTTCCTCCTCGAATACCGCGCGCCCGCCGGCGCCGACGTGAGCCTCTCCGGCAACGGGCTCCTGCTCTGGCACGCCAATGGCCGGGCCGTGTACAACAACTTCTTCGAGTGCGCGGGCGGCTGCGACCTGACGCCCCGGCTCGCGCTCATCCAGGCCGACGGGAAAAACGACCTGGAACACAAAAAGAAGATGGCCGACCCCGCGGACTTCTTCCCCGGGCCCGATCAGGAGCACACCGCGGCCGGCGCGGACACCGGAGCAAAGGACGACCCGTTCCACGGGGCCGTCACCCTGACCTTCTCCGGCCTGCCGAGCGGGGTCAGGGTCCAGGACATCAAGATCGGGGACGGCCAGGCCACGGCGAGGGTCAGCACAAACGACCGCGCGGTCCCGGTGCGCGATTATCCGTGGCTCGTGCTGACGGGCGTGAGATGGGAGGAGGCGCGGGGCAACGGCAACGGCTTCGCGGAGCCGGGCGAAAAAATGAGGATCGAGTTCACTCTGACCAACCTGGGCCAAGAGGCCAAGGGCATCACCATCACTCCTTCCTCGCCGGGAGTGAGCTGGAGCGGAGGAAAAGCCCGGATCAGCGGGCTTGCGCCCGGCGAAAACGCGAAGGCCGGCCTGTCGCTCACCGTGGCCAAGGCCCCCGTCTCCCGGGCCGGCGGCCTCATCCGGTCGGCGTTCACCGACACCCCGCCCCCTCCGAAAAAGAAGCAGCCCGCGGCCCCGGCCATCGAGCCGGGAGATACCACGGCGGCCCCGCTGCCGCTCGCGGCCCGCTTCGACGCCTCCTGGTTCGAGCCCACGCTCAAAATCCGGAGCAGAATTCCGGACGTTGCGAGGAGCGTCAAGGCCCGCCTGGTCATGGGAGTGCCTCCGGTGCTGGTGGTGAACGACGCGCCGCACGACCTCGGCCCGTATATTGCGCTCGCGCTCAAGCCGCTGAAAATTCCGTACGCGACCATTGACGTGGAAAGAGAAGGGCTGCCGGCCAAGGGCCTGATCGCGGCGCCGCCGGTGGTGCTGTGGCTGGGCGGGGTTAAAGAGCTGGACCAAGAGCGCTGGCCGGACCCGGCGCGGCTCAAGCTGATGGAGGCCGTCAAGGCCGCGGGCCACGTCCTGATCTTTTCCGCGGCCCGGGTCCACGGCCGGCCGTCGCAGAGGCTCATGGACCTGTTCGGACTGGAACGGACCACGCCAGGCGCCGGGATCGCCTTTGCCGGGTCAAGCGCGGACGATGCGCCGATCCGTTCCTTCTTTTTCAAGCAGCCGTATCCTTATTACCCGGACCTGAACCCGCACCTCATCCTCACCCCGTCTCCGGAAAGCTCCGTCCTGTTCACCGACTTCGGCGGCCGGGCGACAGTCACCGCCAGCGGCAAAAACCCTATGCAGGCACCGGGGCCAGAGGGCTCCGCGTCATCGAACGCGGCCGCCATCTTCATGGGCTTTCCCCTCGAAGCGCTCAAGCCCACGTCCATCTCTCAGCTCATCACCGCCGTCCTCAATCATCTCGCTCCATGACCCGGGCGGCGCCGCTAATTAACTTCCTCGCCAGGCACGTCATAGGGCCATTGTTCGAGAGGGAGCTGAACGGGAGGGGTGGAGGGAATGGTGAGGAGAGACTGGCCGGAGCCCGAGTCCTCGCGGCCGCCCCGGGCCTGGATCTGGGCGAGGGCCTGTTTTTCCATGGCGGCGAGGGCGGATTGCCAGTCGTAGGCGGAAAAGGCGAACTTGCGGCCGGCCATGGCGGGAAGCGCGGACTTGAAGGATGGGGGTAGGGCCTCGAACCCGATCATGGCGCCGAGCACGCCCATGGCGGAGGAGGCGTTGCAGTCGCAGTCGCGGCCGCACCTGGTGGCGATGCGGATGGTGGCGAGCGGATCTCCCTGTCCGTAGAGGAGCCCGATGACGACGTAGGCGCCGTTGACGTTGGCGCCGATGCCCTGGCGGCGCCAGGGATAGAGGGGATGGCGTTCGGGGCAGTGGAGCTTGCCGGCCCATCTCTGCTCGATCACTTGCCAGGCCTTTTTCCAGCCGGCGGGGTCATTCTGATAGGCGGCGAGGACGTCGCGGACGGTGCGGGCGTAGTTGGACTCCGGCGGGATGGCGGCGAGCCCGGCCTGGACCACCTTGACCCGGTCCGGCTCGAAAAAGGCCGCGGAATACATGGAGGCGATGAACACGCCTCCGTACACGCCGTCGCCGTAGTTCATGACGTGTCCGAACTTCCAGGTGAGCTCTTGGGCGGCTTGGGTCATGCCGGGGGAGATGAGGCCGAAGAGGTCGGATTCGATCTGGAAGTCAATGTCGTCGGCGTGGGGGTTCAAGCGGGGATGGCCGGAGAGCGGGGGCATGACGCCGGCGCGGAGCAGGTCGCGCGCCGCCTTGTTGGCGTGCCAGAGCGGGTAGCGGGAGGCGGCGAAGTCGCGGCCGATCTGCTCCGGGCTGACCTCGAGCCCGTGCTCTTCCAGGGTCTTAAGGAAGGTGAGCTCGACGTACACGTCGTCCTGGATCAGCGCTCCCGGCATCATGGCCGGGCTCCAGCCGGTGAGCATCCACTCGGGCGCGATCGAGCCCTCGAACTTGAACTCGTAGGGCGCGGCATAGACCACGCCGGCCATCTGGCCGACAAAACCGCCCTTCAAGCGGTCGCGGTAATCGGAGACCGAAATTTTCAGAGCGTCTCCGGTTGCGAGGACGGGGCCGCGGCCTTGCCCGGCCGCCCCTGGGCCGGCCCCAAGCAACAAAATCGAAATAAGAACGATACTCCTTTTCATTTTTTCCCTCCCGCCACGTGACTGGGCGGCAATTAAATTAGATTAGCACTCGATTCCAATATAATATTATGAGACACTGTTGTCCAAGACAGGCGCTAAAAAAAACGCCAAGGCGCCAAGACCGCCAAGGATCGCCAAGTAAATCCTGGTGTTTCTTGGCGGCGGGTCGCAAAACAGCTCCAGGGCTTTGGCCCCAACCCGCTTGGCGAACCGGTCGACGGGAACGCCAAGAAAGAATCATTTACCCGGAAGCTGGTCCGAGATTGAAATAAAATCATAATCCTTGGCGTTCTTGGCGCCTTGGCGGTTTTCCGGTCCGTTTATTTTGGACCGCACTGATTGCGGGAAGGTAATAAAGCGCATGGCTGCTCAAAAATCCCCGATCTACCTGGTGGCGCAAAGGAAAGCGGACACGTTCTTGAACGGATGGGTCCCGCCGTTCGGGATCATGTGCGTGGGCGAGGCCCTGCGGAGGGCCGGCCACCGCGTCAGGCTCTTCCACCTCTCGGGAGACGATGACCAGGCGCTGGCGGAGGCCCTGGCCTCGGAGCGGCCTCTGTTCGTCGGCTTTTCCAACAGCATTTCTCCGACGGTCAGCCGCGACCTCCGGCTCTCCAGGCTGGTGGGCGCCCAAGGGATCAAGGTGGTGTGGGGCGGAATGTTCGCGACGTTGTTGCCGGAGGAAACGCTCAAGTCCGGCCTGGTGGATTACGTGGTGCGGGGCGAAGGCGAGAGAGCGGCGACGGGTCTGGCGGAGGCGATCGCGAGCGGGGCCGAGCCCGCGGGAATCGAGGGGGTGGGTTTTCGGCGCGGAGAAGAGATTGTGCTCACTCCCCCGGCGCCTCCGGAGGACGACCTGGACCGGTTCCCGCACGGAATGGACCTGATTGACTGGGGAAAGTACGTGGTCGCTGACCGGGTGACGGGGAACCGGATCACGAGTCTGAACCTTTCGCGGGGCTGCCCGTTCCGGTGCAATTTTTGTTACAACTCGGCCTTGTCCACGCGGCAGCGCTGGCGCTCATACAGTACCGAATACGCGGCGGAAATGGCCTCGTATCTGAAAAAGCGCCACGGGGCGGACACGGTCTGCCTCCAGGACGACAACCCCTTCGGCAAGGCGGGCGAGGCCCGGCGGATCATCGAAGCCCTGGGGCTGAAATGGCTGGCGGCGTGCCAGCTCATGACGGTTTCCAAGGACTTTGTGGCCTGGTGCCGGGAGACCGGGTGCCAGGTCCTGTCGTTCGGCGCGGAGTCGGGGTCGGACCGGATGCTCAAGCATATTAATAAAGGGTTTACCAGCGCCGACCTCCGGGAGAGGCTGGGCCTGTTTCCGGGCCAGGACATCGAGGTGTGGTCGAACTGGATGGCCTTTTTGCCGGGGGAGACGGTTGAGGATCGGCGGCTGACCTTCAGCCTGATGGATGAAATCCATGCTGGAAACCGGCGCCACCGCATGAGGATCGCCGCCTTCGAGGCCTATCCGGGAACTCCGTTCTGGGACGAGTGCGTGAACATGGGTTTCCGGGTCCCGCGCGGCCTCACCGAGTGGACGTGCTACGAGAAGCGTATCCACCGGCTCCTGGGCTCAAGCGACCGGCAGGTGAAAAGAATGAGCAGCGATTCCATGCTCCTGTACCACCGGCCGCAAACCGAGCCCAGCCCGGTGCCTTCCCTGCTCCGGCCGCTGCTCCGCCGCCGGTTCCGGGCGGCCACGTTCCGGGGGCCGGTCGAGGAAATGCTTCATTATGGAAGAGTGGCGCGGGACGCGGTGGCGGGAAGGAAACGCCTCCCCTGAGCCCCGGGGCGGGCCCCGGGGCATCGCTGTCCGAGAATATCGTTATGTGATATGGTAGCCTGGCAAAAAAAGGATCAAGGAGCATGGCATGGATGATCTGAAGCAATTTTTTTACTCCATCGAGAACGGCGAGCTGAACAAGGTGGTCGCGCACCTGGAGGCCCACCCGGAGGATGCCCTGGCCCGGGACGACCGCGAGGAGGGCGACTCGCCGCTGCACATCGCGGCCATGGCCGGCCACAAGGACATCGTGGTGCTGCTCCTTTCCAAGGGCGTGGACATCAACGCCCGGGCCAACCTGGGGCGGACGCCGCTGCACTGGGCGGCGTGGAACGGCCATTACGAGGTGGCGCGCATCCTGCTGGCGCACGGGGCCAACGTCAACGCCCGGGTCTCGGGCAGGGCCACGTTCCCGGTGCCCTCCGGCGGACTGCCCAAGGGAGAGATCGGCTCCACCCCGCTCCACTACGCCGCCTACGAGGGCCACCAGGAAATCTGCGAGCTCCTGCTCGAGAACGGCGCCGAGGTCAACGCCACGGCCGCCGAGGGCTGGACCCCGCTCCACCGCGCCAAGTTCGGAGGGCACGAGGAGGTGGTGGAGCTGTTGAAGAGGCATGGGGGGAAAGAGGCTTGAGGCTTGGGGCTTGAGGCTTGGGGCGCAGGGTGGACAAGAGATGAAACGTGTGGCTTCAGAGCTGATGATTCTGTTGGGCCTTTTACTCGCGCAAGGCTGCCCAGGCAACCCTCCGAAATTGCAATTCGTTGATCCCGAGGAGTTCGGGCGGGGCAATGAATGCCTGCTCAAGGGCGACTACGCGGGCGCGGTGGAGAACTACGACCGCGTGATCGAGCTTGACTCCAATTACGCCGTTGCCTTCAACAACCGGGGCGCGGCGCATTATCTGCGGGGCGAGTATGAGCTGGCCGAAGGGGATTTCAAGGAGGCCGTGTCCATCGCCCCCCGTCTCGCCCCGGCCTGGAACAACCTGGGCTACGCCGAGCAGAAGCTGGGCGATTACCGGGCCGCGGTGGACAGCCACTCGCGGGCGGCGCTGTTGAACGGGCGGTTCGGGAACGCGTATTACGGCCGCGGCCTTGCCTTTTATCAGCTCGGCGAATTCAAGGACGCGGCCCGGGATTTCAAGACGGCGATGGACTTGCCGGTGGAGGACGGGGAAAGCGCAGGCCCGGAAGCGTCGGCGGCCTTGTATGTCCAGGGGAACGCGGACCAGGAGATGGAGGACTACCTGGACCAGAGCGGCCGGGAGTTCACGACGGTGGAACCGCATGGCGGGGCGCTATGGTACGTGACCCATTATTATGTGCCCTCCAATTTTGATTATTATTTTGACCAGGCGTTCGCGCTGCTGCCGGGCGGGCCGGGGCCGCGGGAGCTGCGGGAGAAGGCGCTGGCGTCGCGGGGAAACGCGGCGAAGTGACGGCCCCGGGGCAACATTTGGGCCCGCCGCGCGCTTGACTCTCGAAGCTAATCCATTACAATAGGATCAGCGGGAAGGTAGAGGCCCGGGGAGGAGTGGCCGAGTGGTTGAAGGCGGCGGTCTTGAAAACCGTTGAGTGGGGAAACCTGCTCCGTGGGTTCGAATCCTACCTCCTCCGCCAAATAATAGTTTGAGGTTTATGGTTTGAGGTTTGTGGTTCTGAAAACTGCAAACCCCAAACCTCAAACCACAAACCTTTTCGTGGAGAGTTGGCCGAGTGGCTGAAGGCGCACGATTGCTAATCGTGTGGGTGGGTAAAACTGCCCCGAGGGTTCAAATCCCTCACTCTCCGCCATTATTTTTTATTTCAGATACCCCATGGCCCTCATCTTTTTCTTGATCTCTCCCGTGCTCACGGATGAGTCCAGTTGAGTGGTCCTTCCCGGCAGGGACGCGAAGTAGGCATCCAACCTCAGTTCCAGGTCTCTTAGCTGCCCGGGGTGGGCGGCGCCCAGCTCGAGTTGTTCGCGGGGGTCGGCGGCCCAGTCATAGAGCTCCAGGGTCGCGGGCTTGGCGCGGTCCACGGAACTGGTCTTGATGAATTGGCGGGTGCCTTCAATCATGCTTAAGAAGAGATTGTTATCGAAGGACAGTCTCTCGGAGAATACCGGGACCGGGGCCAGGTCCTGTCCTTGAATCAGGGCGGCGAGGGACCGGCCGGCCGGTTCATCGGGGAGCGGCACGCCCTGGATGTCCAGCACGGTGGGGAAAAGATCAAGGGTGGAAACCGGCATGGTAACCACCCGGCGGCGGCCGGCGGCCACGCCGCCGGTGAAGATCAGGGGCACGTGGACCTCTTCGAGATACAGGTTCTGGCCGTGGCGCAGGTAGCCGTGCTCATCGAAGGCCTCGCCGTGGTCGGAGGTGATGATGAGAAGGGTATTGCTCCAAAGGCCGGCGTTATGAAGAAAGCTCGTGAGCATGGACGCGGTATAACTGGCGTACTCCACCTCCCCCTGGTAGCGGCGGATGAGATCGGAGAGCTCGTCCGGAGGCAGGCGCCTCGGTTGCTCGTCCCCCGGCTCATAAATGTAAGGGAGACGGGAAAAAAACCGGGCCGTCTCGGAGAGGAAGGACCAAGCCGAGGCCGGACTTAAACGGGGTCCGTAGCCGGGTGGCGCGAAGTAGGGGTGGTGCGGGTCCATAACGTGAATGTATAAGAAAAAGGGGTGGCCGCCCTGGCGCCGGATCCGGGAGATGGCGTCCTCCATGGTCAGCTCGGCGTTGCGCCAGTTGGTCCGGGAAAACGGCTCCAGATAATACTCCTGAAAACCCCGGTTGAAACCGAACAACGGCGATAGCAGGTTGTTTCCAACCACCGCGCCGGTGCGGATGCCATGGCTGGACAAGGCCTGCGGCAATGTGACCAGCAGCGGGTCGAAAGAAGTCAGGACATGATGCTGCGACGGATACCTGGAGGTAAGGATGGAGGCCACCGCCGGAGCGGTCCAGGAACAGGGGCTGATCGCCGTCTGGAAAAGCACGCCGTCCGCGGCCAGGGCGTCGAGCGCTGAAGTGCCGGCGCCTTCACGGCCGTAACAGCCCAGAGCGTCGGCGCGCATAGCGTCGAAGACCAGCATGATGACGTTCGGCGGCGGCGATGGCGGCGGCGCGAACACACTTATATTGGCGACGTAAACCGGGTCCGTGGCCGGCCCGCCGCCGCGGGCGGGCACGGTCTCCATCCGGAAGCTGAGTTTCCGCCCGGACAGGCCCGACAGACCCACCCGTCTCCACTCCCAGCCGGCGCCGCCGGCCGCAACCTCCTCCCGGTAAAGCTCATGGGCGCGGCCGGCCGGGTCGGTGGCCGCCACCCGGAGCCGGCCCGGCCTGGCGCCCCGGGATAGCGGGCCCGCATAAACCTGGAATTCCAAGACCGCTCCCGCCGGCGCCTCCCTCACGAAGTCGAGGGGCTTGTCCCGCATGAGGGGCCTGCCCATGCGGGAAAGGTGGTCCTGTTCCAGGCAGAACAGGGGCGGTCCCTGTCCGGAAAACATCAACTGCGTGGGAAATTGGACCGTGAGCGGGGGCCGCGGTCGGAACCAGATCAGGGCCGCGGCCGCGGCCAGGCCCGAGAGGATGAGCAGGGGCAGTCGCAGGCGGGGCCGGCTCAACAGGCCGGCCAGCGCCGCCAGGGCCAAGTAAAAAAACGGCGGCGCGGCGATGACCGCCAAGGTATGGCCCATGATCCGCTTCGCTTGCATGTAGTAGAACGCATAAACGATGTAGATCCCGAGCATGGACCAGCTCAAAAGCGCGGCCCGCGTCAAGTGACTCCCCTTCTCTTCCCCGGCCGACGCGGACATGATCCGGCCGGCCAGGCGCATGAGCAGGCATCCCAGGGCGGCGCCAAAGATGGACACGATCAGGAAAAGCGCCAGCGAGCGGTATTGGCATAACCAGATGGAGTAATAGGGCTGGACCAGGAGAACACCGGAAAAAGCGCTGATAATATAGGGCCAGCGCGATGGGCGCGAAGGCGGTGACATTTAAATATTTATAGCACAGAATCCGCGCCTTCTCAAGCGCGGGAATTTCTCATTTTCAGCTTGACACCTCAGGTTCTTGGCCTACAATGAACAATGTCAGGACAGGAGGAATGGGATGAAAAATATCGTGCTGATCGAGCCGCGCTCGCCGGACTACCACATTTTCAGCCGGTACCGGCTGCCGCGGCTGGGGACATTGATTTTGGGCTCGATCCTGGAGCAGGCGGGTCATTACGTGAAGGTGTTCGTCGAGGACATGGTTGACATAGATTTCAAGGCGGTGTTCGAGGCCGACCTGGTGGGGGTCTCGACCATCACCTCGACGGCGCCGCGGGCTTATGCGCTGGCGTCGCAGATCAAGAGCCACGGGATCCCGGTGGTGCTGGGCGGGCCGCACGTGACGTACATGACGGAGGAAGCGCTGGGCTACGCGGACTTCGTGATGCGGGGGGAAGCGGAGAACTCGATCCTGAAGCTGGTGGAGGCGATCGAGAGCCGGAAGGGACTGGGCGAGGTTCCGGGGCTGTCGTTTCGGGTGGGCAACGAGTTTTTCCATAATCAGGAGATCCAGGCGTGCATGGACCTGGACACGCTGCCGTTCCCGGACTTCAGCCTGATCCGAAAGCCGCTCGGGAACGTGCGGCCGATCATGACCTCGCGGGGCTGCCCCTACAACTGTTCGTTCTGCGTGGTCACCAAGATGTTCGGGCACAAGTACCGGTTCCGGTCCAAGGAAAACGTGATGCGCGAGCTGCGCACGGTTGACCCCAAACAGACGGTCTTTTTCTACGACGACCATTTCGCGGCCAACAAGGCCCGGACCAAGGAGTTGCTCGAGATGATGCTCGCGGAGAACATCACGCCGCGCTGGACCGCGCAGGTCCGGGCCGACGTGACCCAGGACCGCGAGCTCATGGAGCTGTTCAAACGATCCAACTGCTTCTACGTTTACATCGGGGTCGAGTCGGTGAACCCGGCCAGCCTCAAGGCCTATAACAAGAAGATCACGGTGGAGCAGATCGAGGAGTCCATCCGGGTGTTCCACGAGTACGGGGTCCGGGTGCACGGCATGTTCGTGCTCGGCTGCGACGAGGACACGGTGGACACGGTCCGGGAAACCGCGAAGTTCGCCAAGAAGAACGCCATTGACACGGTCCAGTTCATGATCCTGACGCCGCTGCCGGGCTCGGTGCAATATGATGAATTCCTGCGCGACAATCGGCTGCTCACCCGGGACTGGGGCCTCTACGACGCCCACCACGTGGTGTTCGAGCCCAAAAACATGACGGCGTTCGAGCTCCAGGTCGAGACCTACAAGGCCATGCGCAGCTTCTACTCGATCCCTCAAATTCTGAAGGGCATCTCCAAAATGGACCTGGTCGGGGTGTTCCTGAAAAGCTATGCGCGAAACCTCGAGCGGCGCTGGGAGGCCCGCAATAATTATTACAACGACCTGGTCAAGAGCATGACCACCGAGGCCGCCGACAAGATGAACCTGACCTGGCAGAAGACCAAGGACGACATCTCGCGCCGCATCTCGGAGTTCAAGGAGCGCAACGTGGGCATGTTGAAGCGGGGCAAGGCCGGGAACGCGCCCAAGTGACTCAAACGTAGGGCGTAGAGCGCAGGGCGTAGGGCGTGAAAGAAAATCGCCTGGCCGTTGCTTGGGTTCACGCCCTTCGCCCTTCGCTCTACGCTCTACTCGTATAAGGTGAAGAACCTTCGGGCCGATTGCCGAAAAGTCAATCATGAGCATGTCCTCCCATGCCATCCGGGTGCTCTCGCCCGCCAAGCTCAACCTCTGCCTGGAGATCAAGGGCCTCAGGCCGGACGGGTATCATGAGCTCGACATGCTCAACGTCGGGATCGAGCTTTGCGACGCGGTGGAGGTGAGCGTAGGCGGAGAGGACATCAGGATCGAGTGCGACGATCCGGCGGTGCCGCGGGACCGCGGCAACCTTTGCCGCCAAGCGGCCGAGGCGTTTTTCCGGGCCTTCCCGGAAACGCGCACCGGGCTTAACATCAAGATCGAGAAGCGGATCCCGGTGGCGGGCGGCCTGGGCGGCGGATCGTCCAACGCGGCCGCGGTGCTCTTCGCGCTCAAGGCTCTCACGGGGACCGAGGTAGGCGGGGCCGAGCTGATCCGGCTGGGGGCCACGGTGGGGGCGGACGTCCCGTTTTTTTTGTTCCGGTCTCCGGCCTGGGCGCGCGGGATCGGGGAGGAGCTGGAAGACGGTCCCGCGCTTCCCGACTACACATTTCTGGTGGCGCCCCAGACTTTCGGCGTGTCCACCAAGTGGGCGTTTAGCCAGTACGATTTGACAAAACACCCGGATAATCTAAAATGTTCTAGGAACCGCGGCATGGCGCCGGCCGGATGGAAGCTGTTTAATGCCCTCGAACCCATCGTGGCCGCCGCGCACCCGGAGGTTGCGAAAACCAAAGACGTGCTCCTTGATCTTGGCGCCATCGGCGCATTGATGACTGGTTCCGGTCCCACGGTATTCGCGGTGTTTGACGGCCGCGAGTCCGCGGAGAAAGCGAGGGATGCGGCGGCCCGGGAGCTAGGCCGCGCGGTATTGCTGTGCCGGGCAGTGCAAGGGCCGCTGTTAAGAGAGGTTTTCCACAACCAGGAGTAAGGAGCAGTACTATGGACATCACGGAAGTAAAAGTGACACCGGTGGACCAGGATCAGCTCAAGGCGTATGTAACGATCGTCCTGGACTATTGCTTCGTGATCCGGGACGTCAAGGTGATCCGCGGGCCCAAGGGCTACTTTGTGGCCATGCCGAGCAAAAAGCGCAAGGACGGCACGTTCCGCGACATCGCGCATCCCATCAACCGGGACACCCGCGAGAAGATGGAACAGAAAATTCTGGAGGCCTACGAGGCCGCGACCGGCGTCAAAGTCGGCGAGATCCGGTTGCTGGAGGACGGCGCCGGCCCGGACGAGGCCGACCGGTCCCCGGAGGCGCCTGCGGACTGATTCTGCGACAGGCGGGAGCAAAAGCGCGGCACCCGGGCGCGGAGATGACGGTGGGGCGTCGTCAAGTGGCAAGACTCGGGACTTTGGATCCCGCATCGCAGGTTCGAATCCTGCCGCCCCAGCCAATAAGGGGCTTGAGGCATGAGGCGTGAGACTTGAGGCGGCCGGCCGTTTCCTCAAGCCCCAAGCCTCAAGTCTCAGGCCCCAAGCCTCAAGCCTTGAATTTTCAGGGAGTAGTGATGGTAAACGACCTGGTGTTATTGGCGGGCACCGCTCACCCGGAGCTGGCCGGCAAGATCAGCGCGTACATCGGGGTGCCGCTGGCGAACATGGAGGTGTGGAAGTTCGCCAACGACAATACGTTCTGCAAGATCAACGAGAACATCCGGAAGCGCGACGTGTTCGTGATCCAGCCCACCTGCCGGCCGGTGAACGATACCATCATGGAGTTGCTCATCATCATGGACGCGTGCAAGCGGGCGAGCGCGGACTCCATCACGGCGGTGGTGCCCTATTACGGCTACGCGCGCTCGGACAAGAAGGACCAGCCGCGCGTGCCGATCACGGCCAAGCTGGTGGCCGACATCATCTCGGAGGCGGGCGCGGACCGGATCATCTGCATGGACCTGCACGCCGAGGCCATCCAGGGGTTTTTCAACATCCCGGTGGACCACCTGTACTCGATGCCCATCTTCATCGAGTATTTGAAGGACCACGATCCGCGCAACATGGTGATCGTGTCGCCCGACGCCGGCGGCGTGGCCCGGGCCCGCGCTTATGCCAAGCGGCTGGGGGCCGACCTGGCCATCATTGACAAGAGGAGGGTCGGCAACAACGACAACGCCGAGGTGCTCCACGTGATCGGCGAGGTCAAGGACAAAAGCTGCGTGCTGGTGGACGACATCATTGACACCGCGGGGTCCATCACCAAGGCCGCGGCGATATTGATGGACCGGGGCGCGCGCAAGGTGCGGGCCCTGGCCGCGCACGCGGAGCTCTCCGACCCGGCCCGCGAGCGGCTCCTGAAAAGCGCGATCAGCGAGGTGGTGGTCGCGGACACCATCCCGATACCGCCGGACAAGATGATTGACAAGATCAAGGTGCTCTCGGTGGCGCCCATCCTGGGGGAGACCATCAAGCGCATCCACAAGGGCGATTCGGTGTCGTCGCTGTTCGTGTAAGAACAAGTTCAAAATTATGAGTGACGAACAGTGCTGTCCAAAATAAACGGACCGGAGAACCGCCAAGACGCCAAGAGCGCCAAGGATTATTTTTAAACACGATTTTAAGAGGGCTGGGGTGCGAATGTTTTTTGCTTGGCGCTCCCGTCGGCCGGTCCGCCAA
>DATKZS010000014.1:0-2167 GCA_035527835.1 bacterium | reverse complement strand
TCCCGGACCGACCCGGCAGAGTTGAGCCGCGCGCGCGAAAACGCCGGCCGAAAAACTATCAGCTCTTGAATAAACCACGCGGAGAGTTCAAGGAAATCATGCATCGGAATCGATACAAGAAGGCTTAAGTTAGTGCCATTCGGGACATCCATGATAAGTGTTGTCAAGGGAGAGGGAGTATCCCTCTTTTCTTTCTTATTTTCGCGCCCCTTTTGGCACTGATGAAACTGTTATATGGAGTTCCGGGGACGATACTTAACTCGAAGATAGTAGCCAAAAGCCAGTAGCCAGGAGCCAGGGGATTGAAGAGGTTTGTGGTTTGGGGTTTGTGGTTTGTGGTTCAACTTCAAGCCCCAAGCCTCAAGCTTCAAGCCTCACGCCTCAAGCCCCACGCCTCAAGCCCCATGCCTCTTTGTCCCGCCCGGACCATGTAATTTCTACATCCTTGGGTGCGACATATTTCCATATTATAGGGATAGGGGTCATGTAGGGATAGGGGTCATGTCTGGACATTGGACATTTGGCAACGTATTGAGGAGATATTTAATCAACCCTTACAGGGTTGGTCGGTGGTGATGGGATGATGTCCCAGGGTAGGCCGGGGACGGCCAACCCCGGGTTTTGTTAAGGAGCCCCTTCGGGGCAGGCGGATCTTCATAGCGCCCGTGTCGCCTGCTTTATCCTGCGGCCGGGGGCCGCCCACATAGCGAGCTATGTGGGCCATCCTGTTCCCTCAAGGCTTCAGATACATATCAAAAAACTCCACGATCTCCTTCGCGCTCTGGACGCTTTCGGGCTCCCAGTAGTTCCAGGTGAAGCCGTGGATTTTTCCGGGGGCGGTGTAGAGCTTGGAGGGGACGCCGAGGGCTTGGAGTTTTTGGGTGAACTCGACGGACTGGGGGTAGAGGTTGAGCTCGTCGGCGTCGCCGGTGAGGAAGAGGGTGGGCGGGATGCCGGGCCTCACGTGGTTCATGGGCGAGAGGTGCTGGAGATATTTTTTATAAGGCCCGTCGAGTCGTCCGGTGAAGAGGAGCCGGCCGAGCGGCGCGGCCCACTTGCCGTTTTCCTTGAGGGTGCGGTCGAGGTCGAGCACGGGGTAATAGAGCGCGGCGGCCTTGACGCTGGCGTTGTACTGGCTCTTGGGGTTCCCGGTGGGCACGAAGAAGGGGTCGTCGGAGGCCCATGCCACCAGCGCTCCGATGTGTCCGCCGGCGGAGCCACCGGCCACGCCCACGCGCTCCGGGTCCGCGCCGTACTCTTTCGCGTGTTCCTTGACCCAGATCACCGCGGCCATCGAGTCCTCGACTTGCGTCTTGATATAGGCCTCCGGGATCAGGCGGTAGTTGGCGTTAAAGACCACGTAGCCGTTCGCGGCCAGCACCTTGCTGATGTAGACCTTGTTGTCCATGTCCTTGTCGCCGCTGATCCAACCCCCGCCGTGGATCATCACCACCGCGGGCCACAGGCCCTGGTGCGGGTTCGAGTAAATGTCGAGCATGAGCTTCTGGTTGCGCTCGTGGCCGGGCACGAAGGGCACGTCAGCGACCACGATCTCGGCCTTGCCTCCGAAGTCCTCGTGC
Source organism: bacterium (assembly GCA_035527835.1). Classification (GTDB taxonomy): domain Bacteria; phylum RBG-13-61-14; class RBG-13-61-14; order RBG-13-61-14; family DATKZS01; genus DATKZS01. Next base: position 587 of record DATKZS010000014.1, on the reverse strand, counting down.
GGCCCGGGCGGGGTGCCGGATTGCAGGTTCTTGGCAAAGGCGGACGAGCTCAGGCCAAACGACAGGACCAGTGAGACGGCCAGCGCCGCTGCTATCGCTCCCCATTTTTTTTGCATCACTTGCCTCCTTTGAGATTCTCATCCAGGAACTTGATCATGCGGTCATAGGTCTGCTGGGCGGATTTTTTCCAGTGCCAGGTCGGCCAGAGGTGGTTTTCGCCCGGCTGCATGTACGACTCCACCGGCGCGCCCACGGCCTTGAGCGCCGCGATGTAATTTTCGTTGTCCGCCCGCAGTTCCTCCTTCTCGGCGTAAACCACGAGCTGCGGCGGCAGGTCCGGCCGCAGGCGCCGCAGCGGCGAGCATTGCCGGTAAAGTTCCGGGTCGCTCTGCGGGGTCGCGCCCATGATGCGTAGATATATTTTATTGTCGCCCTGGTATTCGCGGTTCATGTCGTAAACGCCGCTTACGGGGATGGCCGCCCGCACCTTGCAATCGTTGCCCTGGTCGCTCTGGTAGGTCGGCGTGAAGTAGGGGTTGCCGCACTCGTCCGCGACCATGGCCGCGAGGTGGCCGCCCGCGCTGTGC
>DATKZS010000013.1:0-11760 GCA_035527835.1 bacterium | reverse complement strand
GTTTGCCTGTTACCCCCTCTTGCGCTACATTACTCATGGTCAGTGGTCCTCCTTTTCAATTAATTTTGTAAATGAGCTGATGCTAACCCATCACGCTCGGTGAGGCCACTGACCTATTTATTCATGATGGCTTGGCGGTTTTTTTGCGGCCTATTTTGGACAAGAGTGCGTTTAATATATGTTTTATTTTCTGACATCGTTTTTTCCCGGCTCCTGGATAGGGTTCAAAACAGGGTTCAGAAGACGATATATAATTCACTTTCCGCCTATCCCCTTCTCTTTCATTCCTTCCCGTAATCCCTCTGCCAGTAAATCCCTCTCTGATCCCATGTCAAGGGAAAAGGGAATAAAAACGGCCAGCAGCCGGTTGCCCGCAGCCGGGGGAGGTGGAGATTCGGGGGTTCGTGTCATTTCTATCCAAAAATTTTCCGCGAAGGGGAATGATGTGAGTAGCCGGGCGGTGAAACCCCTGGAATAACGCGCGACACCATTCCGACCCTGAAGGGGTCGTACCTCGCCGCGGCTTTTGGTTCAACCCCTTCAGGGTTGGTGAACCAGTTGGCGATGTTCCTTAGGTTTCACCTACGGCTACTCATGTTCCCACCCCTTACGGGGTGCGGGGATACGGCACCATACCGGTTTGCTTTTTGATCCGCGTTCCCGGAACCGGTTTCTGATAAGGTGGGAGCAATAATACGAATCCTATGTGGGACAAGAGTTTATTGCGTTCTTGATTTAGTGGTCCCGGTGATTATATTTTGATCTATAGAAGTATTCGGACGCTTCCGGCCGGGTTCGGGCCGGGCATAATGCGATATGAATTGATGGTAAAGCAAGAGGGGTGTCGCTCATGATCCGGATGGACAAGCTTACGGTGATGACGCAGGAGGCCTTGCAGAAGGCTCACGGGCTGGCGGCGGAGCAGGGGCACCAGGCCATCGAGGCCGAGCACGTGCTGCTCGGCATGCTGGCTCAGGAGAAGAACGTGGTGGCGCCGATCCTGCAGAAGCTGGGCGTGAATCTGCCGGCGCTGGGGCAGGAGCTCGCGGAGCTGTTGGCCAAGCTGCCCAGGGTCTCGGGAATCAGCTCGGACCAGGTTTACCTCTCGCCGCGGCTGAACAAGGTATTGGAGGCCGCGCAGGCCGAGGCCGACCGTGTGCAGGACAAGTTCGTCTCGACGGAGCACGTGCTCCTGGCGGCCGCCGAAGAGCAGGGCCCGGCGGGCGAGGCGCTCCGGGGCCAGGGCGTGACCAGGGACGGCATCTTCAAGGCGCTCATGGAGATCCGGGGCGGACAGCGGGTCACGGACCAGAACCCGGAGGCCAAGTACGACGCGCTCAAGCAGTACGCGCGGGACCTGACCGAGATCGCGGCCAAGGGCAAGATGGACCCGGTGATCGGCAGCGACGAGGAGATCCGGCGCGTGATGCAGGTGCTGTCGCGCCGGACCAAGAACAACCCGGTGCTGATCGGCGAGCCGGGCGTGGGCAAGACCGCGATCGCGGAGGGCCTGGCCCAGCGCATCGTGGCCGGCGACGTGCCGGAGGGGCTGAAGAACAAGCGCATCGCGGCCCTGGACATGGGCGCGCTGATCGCGGGCACCAAGTACCGGGGCGAGTTCGAGGACCGGCTCAAGGCGGTGATCAAGGAGATCGTGGAATCGAACGGCCAGGTGATCCTCTTCATTGACGAGCTGCACACCATCGTGGGCGCGGGCGCGGCCGAGGGCGCCATTGACGCGTCGAACATGCTCAAGCCGGCGCTGGCCCGAGGCGAGCTCCGCACCATCGGCGCCACCACCCTGGACGAGTACCGCAAGCACGTGGAAAAGGACGCGGCCCTGGAGCGGCGCTTCCAGCCCATCGTCGTTGACGAGCCGACCGTGGCCGACACCATCTCCATCCTGCGCGGCTTGAAGGAAAAGTACGAGGTCCACCACGGCGTGCGCATCACCGACGGCGCCATCGTGGCCGCGGCCACCCTGTCGCACCGCTACATCTCCGACCGCTTCCTGCCCGACAAGGCCATTGACCTGATGGACGAGGCCGCGTCGCGCCTGCGCATCGAGATTGACTCCATGCCCGCCGAGATAGACCAGCTCGAAAGGAAGCGCATCCGGCTCGAGATCGAGCGCGAGGCCCTGAAAAAGGAAAAGGACAAGGCGAGCAAGGAGCGGCTGAAAAACCTTGAGTCCGAGATCGGCGAAATCGTCGAGTCGGCCGACGCGCTCAAGGCCACGTGGTCGCGGGAGAAGGAGGGCATCCAGGCGATCCGGGAGCTCCGGGCGAAAATGGACGAGCTGCACGTCGAGGAGCAGCAGGCGGAGCGGGTGGGAGATTACAACCGGGTGGCCGAGGTCCGCTTCGGCCTGATCCCTGAGCTGGAGAAGGAGCTGTACGAAGCGCAGGAGAAGCTGAAGGCCGTCCAGGCGGACCAGGCCATGCTCAAGGAGGAAGTGGACGAGGAAGACATCGCGGAGATCGTCTCGAAATGGACCGGGATCCCGGTCGCGCGCATGATGGAGAGCGAGAAGGAAAAGCTCCTCCAAATGGAGGACCGGCTGGCCCGGCGCGTGATCGGCCAGGGCGAGGCGCTTCATGCCGTGGCCAACGCCGTGCGCCGCTCGCGCTCGGGCCTTTCCGACCCCAACCGCCCCATCGGCTCGTTCATCTTCCTGGGACCCACCGGCGTGGGCAAGACCGAGACCGGACGCGCCCTGGCCGAGTTCCTGTTCGACGACGAGCAGAACATGGCCCGCATTGACATGTCCGAGTTCATGGAGAAGCACTCGGTGGCCCGCCTGATCGGCGCGCCCCCAGGATACGTGGGCTACGAGGAGGGCGGGTACCTCACCGAGACCGTCCGCAGAAAGCCCTATTCCGTCGTGCTCTTCGACGAGATCGAGAAGGCGCACCCGGACGTGTTCAACGTGCTCCTGCAAATCCTGGACGACGGCCGCTTGACCGACGGCCAGGGCCGCACCGTGGACTTCAAGAACACCGTCATCATCATGACCTCCAACATCGGCACCCGGTTCATTCAGACGGTGGACGAGCACACCATGGACCGCGTGCGCGAGCAGGTCATGGCTGAGCTCCGCGCCGCCTTCAAGCCCGAGTTCCTGAACCGGGTGGACGACATCATCATCTTCTCGAGCCTCGCCTTCAAGGAGATCAAGAAGATCGTGGACATCCAGGTCGAAAAGCTCGCGGAGAGGCTCAAGGAGCGGAAGATCGGCCTCGAGCTCACCGAGGCGGCCAAGGACTACCTGGCCAAGGCCGGCTACGACCCCCAGTACGGCGCCCGTCCGCTCAAGCGCGCCATCCAGCGCGAGGCCGCGGACCCGCTGGCCCGCGCCATCCTCGAAGGCAAATTCAAGGACGGCGACACCATCGTCGCCGACGTCAAGGACCCGGCCAGGGGAATGGTGTTCAAGACGACCGGGTGAAGGGAGATTGAATGAATTGCGGCGGCGCATGGACCGGTTCATGCGCCGCCGCCAGGTTCAGTCAGCCCGATGGCCTCTTTTAATAGATGACGATCTTGCCGAAAGCCAGATATTCATACTGGTAATCACTGATTCCGTCCGTCAGCACGGCGAAGCCGTAAGTTCCGGACGCCAGGCCGGTGGTGTTGTAATCCAGATGGCCGCTTCCGGAGGAGAACCAGCCCTCGTCAAGCCCCGAGGGAGGCTGATTGTAGTAGAGGTCCAGCCCGTTTTCCGGGCCTCCGGAATTTATCTTGGAGACGCGGTAGAGATAACCGTCGTTATAGGTCCGGCTCGAGGTGAACCTGACCGTTTCGCCGGCGTGAGCGTACAAATAATATGAGGCGAATCCGTCCGCGTCCGAGCGGTATCCGACGATCAGGTACACCGTCGAAACCGAATGGGCCCCGACGTTGAAGTAGATGACGTTGTTGTTGTCCAGGTAGTATGAGAGGGCATCGGTTTTCTCGACCGCACTTCCGCCGTCAATGGACAACAGATACGTGTTGCTCGCCGTAATCCCGGTCAGCTTGAAGGTGTGCCCCTCCGCGGACGCGGAATCTCCAATATTCAAGATGTACATCTTGACCTTGTAGGCCTTGTAGAAATTGGCGCTGGCCCTGATGTCACAAACTCCATCGCTGAAGTCATCCAGGCCGTTGCAGTTGCCGTCCCGGGAGATGTCGCAATACTCAACGGCGCCGGGATATACAGTCGGATCGGCATCGTCGCAGTCCGGCCCTCCGCATGCGCTGCTGGTGTAGCCGTCGCCGTCGTTGTCGGCGCAGGCACAGGCCTGGTCGCCTCCCACGCAATCCTGGTCAATGCCGTCACCACAAATTTCCGTTGCGCCCGGGTGGATGGAGGAATTGTTGTCGTTGCAGTCCGGCCCTCCGCATGCGCTGCTGGTGTAGCCGTCGCCGTCGTTGTCGGCGCAGGGGCAGGCTTGGTCCCCTCCCACGCAGTCTTGGTCAATGCCGTCGCCGCAAATTTCTGTAGCGCCTGGATGGATGGTGAAGTTTCCATCATTGCAATCCACGTCCGTGCCGCAGCCATCAGCGGTGTAATAGCCGTCATGATCGTTGTCGGTGCAAACAATGGTGCCCTCGCACAGGTCGTCCTGGTACAATGGATAATAGAGGTCGGGGTTGATCAGGTCGTAATTCAGATCGCCGACCACCGGCAGATCAAACCATTTTCCCAGAACGCTAAAATCAAAAGCGAGGTAGCCATCGAGGCCAAGGCCGATGTCCACGGGACAGGAGAGCGGGTTGGCCGTGAATTCGCCCGTGGCGCGGGCAAAAGGGCCCAAGGCGACAACCGGACCGGCCAGGCCGCTGATCGTGGCCTTGATCTTGAGCCAAAGCGTGGCCTGGAGGCTGGCCGATCCCTGGATGTCCCAGGTGGGCGGATACACCTCAAAAATCGGCGGGGGAGTATTATGAATGACGTGAACGCTTCCGTCAACGTACTCGAACCCCTCCTCGAAAGCCGCGGAGGCATGATAGCCCGTATGCGCCTCGAAGGCGGCGTCCACCGAGGCGGTGAATTCCGGGACCGGCTGGAGGCTCAACCCGAGGTACAGGGGGCCGAAAATCGGCACTCCGCCCAAGGGAATTTCCGGCATCGAAAGCTGCCAGGGAGCCGGATGATAATTGGCGATGGGAACGTTGACATCAACGCCTGCATCATTGGTTATGTTGCCCCATATGGTGTACTTGAAATAGGTGAGCTTGCTCCCGAATATTTTCAGATCCACCAAAATATCCATCCCGGTTCCTGCGGATACTTCAACGTCAAAGTTGGCCTCTATATAGGATCCGAACTGAGCCTGGATACTTTTTTGGGCAGAGAATGTGTAGTCAATATTATACCCGACCTCATACGTGGGATGAATTGGCTGAACTTCCAGGGGGACGAATTGCCCATTAACATTATTGCCGCTGATCATAACGGTTATCTGCGCTTCCTGGAAACAATCGGTCAGGTCGCCTTCCTCGATCGTGACCAAGATCGTCCCGTCGTCGTTCTTGGTGATTCCAACAACCCTTTTGATGTATCCGCCCTCGGCGTAGCCTCCGCAGATAACCTGTCCCGGCAGGGCGTTTTCGATTTTCGAGCCCGCTGGGAACGTGATTCGATCAGTTTCCACGCTAAGAGGATCGGACTCGCCAGGATAAACGATGATTGCGTTCGGCTGTGCTATAGCGTAATTATCACCTTCTTTAATAATTGCTGCTCCATTCTTGCCGTTCTCATCCGAGTCCTTTCCACAAGAGAAAATGAGGACCAGGACTAGAGCAATTGGCAGCGCGGTAGTTAAGGTCCGGGGAAATTGGCATCTCATCTTCATACCTCCTTCTTCGATGGCTTGAGTGATACTGGCCTCAGCTTTCGGCCCCTGATCCTAGAAAAATAGAGGCTTGACTTTGCTTGTTACCGGATTAACGTTCGACTTCTAAATTTTTCCCATTTCCCGGATTAATAAACATATATATTATTTAAGCAAAAAATGTGCCACTAGTTATGTTAAATCTTGATCAGGCCGTATCTTGGTGAAACAATACGGTATTTTTTATAGGGGCCGCCGAAGAACGAATGTGATCGGCTTTATATTGTGCAATTTTTATACATTTTGACGACAATGCCCTTAACATTTTTACCGAGGCCATAAAGATTCATTGCTTTCCTCTTTCATGCGATGACAATTTAATGCCATTATGTATTTCTAGTTCTTGACGAGACTACTTTGCCGTGAAATAATACGCATAGTTCCCGTCCCGCTGGCCCGCGCCATTCTCGAAGGCAAATTCAAGGACGGCGACACCATCGTCGCCGACGTCAAGGACCCGGCCAGGGGGATGGTGTTCAAGGCGTAAAGGTGAACAGCGCGGCCGGAGAGATGCCCCGCCCCGACTTGATCCGGCGCGGGCGCTGCTCTATTCTAGGAGACGGGAGGCAGGCTGCCATGCACAATGAATTCACCGCCATTGTGGAAAAAGACGGCGAATGGTTCATCTCTTATTGCCCCGAGATCCCGGACGCCAACGGCCAGGGCCGCACCAAGGAGGAGAGCCTGGAGAGCCTGGCCGACGCCATCGCCCTCATCATGGAGGACCGCCGGGAAGACGCGCTGCGCGGCCTTCCCGCTGACGCCTCCCGCGAAGTCATCACCATCAGATGATTAACTTTACATCTCTTCCCTGATAAGCGATAATTGGAAACCGACCCGGCGATGCCGGGCAAGGAGACGGAGAGGGCGCATGGCGGAAGTATTGAATGAAGAGATCCTCGAATCGCTGGAAAAGCGGGTGGATGACCTGCGCAACCAGTACGAGCAGTATTTCATGGGCGCGCGCAAGCGGCCGCCGGAGCAGGAGCGCACCACCGTCACCTTCATCATCCGGAGGCTCGCCAACCAGAACGCGCCCAACACCCGGCTCCGCTTCCGCTTCCAGCAGCTCACCTCCAAGTTCAACTCCTATAACCAGTACTGGAACCGGACCCTGCAGCAGATCGAGTCCGGGACCTACTTCCGCGACCGCTTCAAACAGCAGATGCACGCCGGCGCCGCTGAAGAGGGCGCGCCTCCACCCCCGCCCCCCGAGAAAAAAGCACCGGTCTCCGACTCGCATATTGACGAGGTCTACAAGGACTTCGTCGCCGCGAGGAAGCAGCTCAACCAGGCCGGCGGAGTGTCCAAGGAAAAGCTCGCCGAGAACATCAAGAAGCAGGCCGCCGCCCTCCAGGAAAAATACAAGGGCAAGCAGATCAAGTTCAAGGTCGTGGTCGAGGAAGGCAAGGCCAAGCTCAAGGCCACCGTCAAATAAGGTTCCTCGCATTGGAGAATGGATAATATGTGCGGCGCGGATCGAGTAGAGCGTAGAGCGAAGGGCGAAGGGCGCAAATCAAATCAGCGCCGAAGCAACGGTTTTTCACGCCCTACGCCCTTCGCTCCACGCTCTCCTCGTTTCCGGTTCCCCTCCAATGCTGATTTGAGGATCCACTCTGGAAGGTGAAGGACCTCAAATAATTGCCATGACCGCCCCCGAAAACAGCAAGTGCCTCCAGTTCCTCCTCCCCGGCGAGCAGGCCCTCGAATGCCTCAAGCTCCGCGCATTCTCCCGCCCCTGCGAGTTCGTGCTCACCGACCAGAGACTCCTCGTCTCCGGATACACCGGCGCGCTGGGCCCAAGCTTCACCCTGCTCCGAGGCGCAATGGTCGCCGGGTTCCCCCTCACCGAGTTCGAGTCCTTCATCGTCGGAACCGGCAAGCGGCCCCTGCTCGCCCTGTCCGCCATCGCCCTGGCCGTGGCCGGAGCAGTCATGCTCTCCTTCGCCATGACCCGCTACCCCGGCCTCGTGGTATTGGCCTTCGCCCTCTTCACCTTCCTGGCCTGGACCGCATGGCCCCGCACCTTCGTCACCGTCTCCGGAAAGGGCATCAAAATCTCCGGCAAGATCAAGCTGTGCGAGGCCATCGTCTTCCTCGAACGCCTCCAGCTCGCCGCCTCGGCCGCCAAGGCCGGAAAATCGCCCCGCGACATCCGTGACGCCGTCGCCCTCTCCGGAAAAACACCCGAAGCCTGCGCCCTCATCCTCGGCGACGACGAGCCCAGCCTCGACGGCATCAGCGTCTGCGTCACCCCAAGGCCCGAGAACCAGGACAACGGCCCCCCCAACTGACCTGGCTTCTTTTTCCACCGCACAGCTCCTCATGACGCCGGGTGGCGCCATGAAATCATGAAAAGATTTTTGACAGGATTAACAGGATTTTCCGGAGCGAATAAATGCTTATTTTCTTTCATCCTGTTCATCCTGTTAATCCTGTCAAAAATTATTTTCCGAGCAGAGGACCCGGTAAAAAATTGCCCGCCTCGGAAAAATAATTCCAATTTAAATGTTTTTGAAACTTTTTCAGCTCCGGCGCGTTCCTAAGCAGTAGCTCGGATCACAGTCAAGGAGGCCGGAATGAAAAAGCATCTGCACAAGGCGATAGGTCTGTCCCTGGTCATCGCGGCAATCCTCGCCGCGCCGCTGTTCACCGCCCACGGCGCGGCCAAGCCCGCGGCCCGCATCACGGCGCAGCTCAACGTCCTGGTCGCCGTGGAACAGGACTACATCGGGGTGAGGGCCTTCTTCACCTACAACATCGTGAACGCCCCGGTGAAGCAGCTCACGCTCTCCGTGCCCGCCGGCTACGACGTGATCGCCGTCTCCGGCGCCGGCATCAAGAGCTGGGACGTAAAGAACAACGTGGTCACCGTGCTCCTGGAACAGGAGGTAAAAGGCGCGTACGCGCTGGAGCTGTCGCTGGAGGCCCCGCGCGACGCGTCCGCATCCGAGCTCAACCTCCCGGAGCTCGCCACCGTGGGCGCCGCCTTTGAAAAGGGCCACCTGGCCGTGACCGGCTTCCCGCTGCTCGAGCTCGGCCTCGTCTCCGCCGCCAACGCCGCGCGCATAGACCCCACCGAGCTGCCCGACGGCTTGCGCAACGCGGCCGGAAAAACCATCATGTACGCCTTCCGCTTCTCCCGGCACCCCTACACCATCGCCCTGTCCGCCTCATCGTACGAAAACGCGCCCGCCCTCGACGCCACCATAGACATGGCCAACCTGGTCTGCCTCATCACCGACAGCGGCAAGTCAGTCATCCGCGTGATCTACGAGGTCAGGAACAACGCCGCCCAGTTCCTGCGCGTCACCCTGCCCGAAGGATCCAAGGTCTGGGGAAGCTTCGTCGGCGACCAGGCCGTCCGCTCCGCGCGCGATAAGGACGGCCGCGTGCTTATCCCCATCATCACCGGAGCATCCGGCCCCGGCAGCAGCTTCAAGGTCGAGATCATCTATTACGCCCCCCTCACCGCCATGAAAAAGAACGGAAAGATCAGCGCCGTCTTCCCCAGGACCGATGTGCCCGCCTCCGAGATGCTCGCCACCCTCTACCTCCCCCAGGACTTCAACTACAAGGACTTCGAGGGATCGCTCAAGGAGCTGAAGACGGACATCGCCCGCATCCTCCCCGCCCTGCCAGCCGCTGGGCCCGTCGCGCCGGGCAAGGACAAGATCTCTTTGCGCGGACAGGGCTACCTCCAGAACTCCAGTGAAAACCGCCAGCGGCAGATGGTCATGGAGCAGGACTTAAAATCCAGCATGGGCGCATACCTCGGCCGCATGGACACCGAACCCATGACCGCGCCCGCCGCCACTCCCGGCATCCTCCCCGTAAAATTCAACGTCCCCCTTCGCGGCTCCGTGCACCGCTTCTCCCAGCTCATCGTCATTGACGAGGCCCCGGCCATCGCCTTTTCCTTCAAGGAAGCCGGCAAGCCCTTACCCTGGACCGCCATCATGATGGGTGTCAGGATCGTGATCATCGCCATGCTCCTCGTCCTCATCTTCCAGCTCATCCGCTGGGCCCGGGCCCATGCGAGGAACGAGAGGATCAAGGCGGACATGGGCGCATAGGAGCAGGCCGTGTTGGTTTTTGCTCCGGATGCAAATAGAATTAATGGCTGCAATGAGGATCTTATTGGTCAGGCCGAACTCGCCCATGGCGGTGGCGCCCGTTCCCCTTGGTCTGGGCTACTTGTCGCACGCGGTCAAGACCATGCGCAAAGACGAGACGAGAATCCTTGACGCCAGGCGGTTCCGGTTGCCGCCGCCAAGGGTCGTGGAGCAGGCCGCGCAATTCCGGCCCGACGTGATCGGGGTCACGGCCATGACCTACGAGGCGCCGGAGGCCCTCGACCTGATCGCGAAATTCAAGGAGCGATGGCCGGACACGCCGGTGATCATCGGCGGACCTCATGCCACCGGGTTCGGGCCGTCCCTGCTCGAGCGCTGCCGCGCCGATTTTCTGGTCATGGGCGAGGGCGAGCAAACCCTGGTCGAGCTCCTCGATGCGCTGGAGGGAAAGCGAGATATTTCCGGGGTGGCGGGGATCGCGCGGCGGGACAAAGGCGAGCTTAAGGCCGCCGGGTCCAGGGCCGCCGTGGAGGACATGGACCGGCTGATGGTGGACTGGGACGCGATCAATCCGGAGCATTATTTCTCGTCGTTCCGCCGAAACGCCTTGAACACCATCGCGGTCTCGCCGCGGAGGCTCCCCGTGTTCTTCAGCCGCGGCTGCCCCTTCGGCTGTTCCTATTGCCATCACATCTTCGGCCGCAAGTATCGTCTGTTCCCCGTCGAGGCCGCCGTGGACCAGATGGTCCGGCTCCGCGACCGCTATCGGCTCCGAGAGTTCGAGATCATTGACGACACCTTCAACCTCAAGCTCGACCACGCCAAGGCCGTGATGCGCGAGATCATCGCGCGGAAGCTGAACGTGGGCCTGGCATTCACCAGCGGGCTCCGCGCCGACCGCATGGACGAGGAGCTGCTGGACCTCATGGCCCGGGCCGGCACCTATCGCATTGATTACGCCATCGAGTGCGCCAGCCCGCGCATCCAGAAGCTCGTCCATAAAAACCTCGACCTCGACCGGGCGCGGGAGGTCGTGAACATGACCGCCGCCCGCCGCATCGTCACCGGAACTTACAACATCCTGGGCTTCCCCGGCGAGACCCGCGAGGAAATGGAGCAGACCGTGGACTATGCCCTGTCGCTCGATAATCATATCGCCAGCTTTTTCTACCTCATGCCGTTCCCGGGCACGGAAATCGCCGAGGCCGATCCCGAGATCAGCCGCAAGGTCCGCGAGCTCACCTTCCGCGACGCCTCCGGCATCGCCCTCAACCTTTCCGCCGCGCCCGACGAGGTCCTGCGGAAATTGAAGCGCCGCGCCTATCGCAACTTTTATTTCTCCGCCTCCCGCATGTCCCGCATCGGACGCGACGTGCCCAAGAACCTCCGGCTCCTGGCATCGGCCATCGCCGTGTTGAGACTCTCATTCCAAGAGGCGGTGGATTATTGACCCGGAAGGCCCAGAGGTGGCATTATTCTAATAAGTGCCCGTGGCGAAACGAGCCTTTTCCAGCGCCAACGGCGCGATATTCTCAAGCCTGGGGTGTGAACCCCAGGAAAGGAGATCATTCAATCCTTTTGAGCGCTGAAAGCGCGACATAGAAAAAGTCTCGATGGCAAGCAAGCTTTCTTATGCCGCGCTTTCAGCGCTCAATGGTTTTCCGGACATTTTTCTGGGGTTCACACCCCAGGCTGTAGAATATCGCGCTTTCAGCGCTGGCTTGATTGGGGTGCAAGGCCGTGGGAGCGCCCTTCCGGGCGCGATCCGTTTTTATGGCGCTTTGAAGAATCGCGCCCGGAAGGGC
>DATKZS010000012.1:0-65604 GCA_035527835.1 bacterium | reverse complement strand
GCATCGCTCTGACTCCAACCCGCTTGGCGAACCCGTCGAAGGGAACGCCAAGAAGGATCAAATTGCCGGGAGGCCGGCTTGAGAATTTAACAAAAACATCGCGTTTGGCGTTCTTGGCGTCTTGGCGTTTTTCTTATACTTTTATTTTGGACACCACTGACAACGAAAAGATAAAAAAATAATTTTCCCGTTGTGGCGTTGTGTCAAAAAAACGCCTCCTATCCGTGCGGCGGATTCTCAACGCTATTGAGTTGGATCACGGCTGGATGATATACAGGCGCAGGTTTTGGATCTGCTCCTGGCCTTCCAGGATGGGCAGCATCTCGCTTTGCGAGAACAGGGTCTGCAAGGTCATGCGTAGTTGCGCGAACGCCATCACGTTGTCCTTTTTAATGAACAGCGCCAGGGCCTCCGCGCTCTGCTCGAAGGAAGGGTCATTGACGGGCTTCTTGCCGTAGATGAAGATGATCGCGCCGCCCGCGACCCGCGGGTCGTTCACCGCCTGGAGCTCTTTGCTGAGCACCGAGATGGTGGCCTTGCCAAAGGCGTCCATGATCATGAGCACCCGGCCGGTCTGGGTGTCGGGGAAGGCGCGGCCGGTGGAGGGCGGCGGGACCTGGACCCGCATGAACACCGCGAAGTAGCGGGCCGGAGAGTCGAAGCTCACCGGGTTGGGCCACAGCCCGATGCCCCCGGCCGACGATTCCGCGGTGGTGAGCAGATGGAACTGGCCCGCCGGAAGCCTGCTCCCGAGGTCCGCCTGCATCCGCGAGAAGTTGCCCTGGTAGTTGCCCGCCCGGGCCCGCCAGCCCGGATCGGAATAAGAAGACAGCGGCGTGATCACCTGGCCCTGGCCCTGCGCGAAGAGCAAAAACGGCGCCCCCGCCGCGCCGGCCAGCATCAGCGCCAGCAACACCATTTTCAACTTGTTCGTCTTCTCCACCCGCAATGGCTCTCTCCCGTGATCCCGCCGCAATTTATTCATTATATCTTGACGGCCCCCGCCGTCAACCGCCCGCGCAATTTTTTCCGCCGGGGCGCCCATGCTTTAAATGCAGCCCGGGCCGACGCTGATGCCCGGAAGCTCCCGCCGCGCCAGCTTTCAACTCTTCTTCTTCCGGGGTTTTTTCTTGCCCGCCGCGCGGGCAAGCTTTTCCGCCCGGGCCTCTTGTTTGGGATCGAGACGGAACTTCTTGTAGATTTTCACCTTGGGCGCCTTGAGCTTCGCCTGGCCGCGCGCCGCGCGGTACAAGAACTCGTCTATCTCGTCCATCAGGTCGTTGCGCTGCCCGTTCACCACCGACACCGCGTCCGCCGCCGCCAGCCGGTCCCTGCCCGGAAGCGTCCGGTCGCGGCGCACGTCCTCCAAATGCCAGAGCCGGATGTTCGCAACCGTCAGCTTGTCTATCAAACTGCCCAAAGTCTCTGCCATCACTCATCCCTCCCGAAAGGTTTATGGTTTGTCGTTTGTGGTTTGTGGTTGAAGATATGGGGAATGGGCCATCTCGAACCACAAACCACAAACTGAAAACCTCAAACAATTCCTCATTTTAATTTAAGAGCATACAATTTTTCCAGCCCCGCGGCCACTTCCTCCACCGCGATCGCGTCGGCGCATTCCTTCTGCTTTTCCGGAGCGCACGCATGGTCCGCGCAGCCGTCGCAGTCGCGCGGGGGGGTGAAGGCCAGGTAATTCTCTCCCTCCGGCTTCCACTTTCGGATCTGCTTTTTGAGTCCGCGGTGCGGCGCATAGATGATGGCGCCGGGCGTGCCCACGGCGTCGGCCAGGTGGGCGGGTCCGGAGTCGGTGCCCGCGAACAGGTCCGCCCGCCGGATCAGCTCCGCGGCCTCCGGAAGCTTGAGGCCGATGGCCGTGGATGCCGCGGGCCGCGTGGCCGCCGCGGTCTCCGTGATCATTGCCCGCTCGGCCTCGGCCCCGATCATCACCACGCGCGCGCCCGTCCGTTCGCGGAGGACCATGGCAAGCTCCGCAAAGCCGCCCCACAGCCGCTCGCGCTGGGTCGCGCCCGCCGCATGGATCACCACCAGCGGGCCGGCGCCGGGAAGACCCGCCACCAGCTCGCCCACCCGCGCCGAGCCCCGGTCCGGCCAATACTCCAGCGCCCGGTCGTCCGCCATCACGCCCAACGCCCGCGCCAGCTTCAGGCTCTGCTCGATCACGTTCCCGCCCTCTTCGTATTCCACCTTGTGCGTTAAAAACTGGAGCCGCGCTTCAGTATGAAAACCCACCCGCACCCGCGCGCCGGAAAAAAATCCGATCAGCTCGCTCCTCAGATGCCGCCGGAAATGCACCGTGTGCGTGAAGCGCCTCCGCCTGAGGCCCGCGATGAAACGGGTGTAGCCGCGCCCGAACCCTTCCGGCCCCTTATGGTCGTAGCGGATGAGCTCGTTGATGTAAGGGCAGGGGCCCAGAAGCTCGAGCGTCACCGGGTCGCCCACCAGCGCCATAAAAGCCTCCGGCCACGCCCGCCGCATGGCCCGGATCGCCGGCACCGCCACCAGCGCGTTCCCGATCGCCCCGAACCGGAGCAGCAGCACCCTCTTCTGTTCCTGATCCGCCAATTCATTCCCTCTCGATCATGCAGGAACGATTTTAGTCGCTCCCCTTCCCTCACTTGGATAGCTCCGATAACTCCTCGGTCTGTTTTGTAACCACGGATGAACACGGATGAACACTGATATTAATTCCTGAGATTTCATCCAAGAATCCGTGTTCATCCGTGTTCATCCGTGGTTGGGTTTTTTACTGGTCTCACCCTTTCCCAAAATTGCTCGAGCCTCTCGAACACCTCTTCCGGCTTAAACTCCGTCATGCACTCAATGCGGCTCTTGCAGCTCCTTTTATTGCACGGCCGGCAGGCCAGGTCGCGCCGGTACACGGAGATATGCCTGGGGCCCGGCGGCGTCCAGGCGTCGTCGGACGGACCCAGCACCGCGAACGTCGGCAACCCCTGCGCCGCCGCGATGTGGCGCGGCCCGCCGTCCACCCCGACCCACAGGTCCGCGCGCCGATACAGCGCCGCCAGCTCAAAAAGGTCCGTCGGCGGCGCCAGAACCAAGTCCGGGCGCGCGGACTCCACGATATTTTTCGCGTCCTCTTCCCGGCCCGGTCCCCAGCACACGATCACCGTCGCGCCCCACTTCCGCCTCATCAGCTCGCACACCTTCACGAAACTTTTCGCCGGATACGTGAGCGCCTCCCACTTCTGAAACGGCTCCAGGCACACCACCGGACGGGCCGTGCCCGCCAGTCCCTTCTCATCCCACCAGGCCGCGATCCTCTGCTTTGCCCGCTCCGGCACCGCCATGTCCAACTCCATGCTCTCCGGCCCCGCCCCGAGCACCCGAAGCAGCGAGAGCTTCTGCTCGCCCGAAAAAACGCCCTCGGCCGCGACCGCGTGCGTATAAAAAATCGAGCGGCGGTTACCAGCGTAACTGATCGTTACCTTCGCGCCCGACAGCCACGCAATGAGGGCGGTGCGGGGGTTGGCCAGAAAATCCACCACCAGATCGAACCGGCCCGCCCGCGCCCTTCTGATCGTCTTGAGCGGCTCCAGCCCGCCCTCCCGCGGGTTACGGACAATCACCTCGTCAATGTTCGGGTTGCCCTCCAGAACCTTGGCCGGCAGCGGCTCGGCGAGATACGAGATGCGCGCGCCCGGAAACCGCTTCTTGAGCGCGCGGAGCGCGGGCGTGGTCAGGAGCACGTCGCCGATCTGCCGAAGCTGCACCACCAGGATGCGGCCGGGCGCGAAATCTTTTGGTATCGCCCGCATTCTGACAATTTTACCAGATGATGCGGCAGGGAGCGACTTCCGTGAGTAGCGCCGGCGGCCCGCCGGCGTGGAACAAGATCATAAGCTAATTGATTTCGCACCGAGGCCCAGCGCGGCCTAAGGCCGCAACCAATTAATAGAATGAAGAAGTTAACCACAGATGAACACGGATGAACACTGATTTTAATTTCCCCAACATCATTTATTAATCCGTGTTGATCCGTGTTCATCTGTGGTTATCAAAAAAAGTGCAAAGAAATTTATGCATCTTGCATGTTAGTAGTACAGAGGGTACCGAGAGAAAACAATTTCTATCTTCTATCTCTGTTTTCTATGTGCCTGTCCTGAAAAAAAGTGGACAGGATTAACAGGATTTACAGGATGGAAGAAGAAACCGAGCATTAGTGTTAATCCGGTAAATCCTGTTAATCCTGTCCGATAATCTTCTTTTCATGAACTTAGGGTGCCGCCTCGCGGCATGAATGACTGTGTGAAATCAATCCCGCCGCGGGCGATGATTTGCGTTTGAAACTGATAACTGAACCTCTGACCCTGGAGCCATTTGCAGGCGGCCCGCGATGCGATTAAATTGAAGGCATGAAGCGCTCGATAGAGGCGGGCCTGTTTTTCGTGGTCGCCGTGGCCCTGCTGCTTTTCCAGTTCCGGGGCCTGCTGGTCCCGGGCCATTATGTTTACCTGGCCGTGATCGAGGACCCGGCGGCGCGCTTCTCGTTTTTTCCTTGGGACATCCTCTCGGCCCGCGAGCTCCGCGCCGGTCATTTTCCGCTGTGGAACCCGTACTCGGGCACGGGCATGCCGCTTTGGGCCAACCTGCAAAGCTCCGTGCTCATGCCGCTCAAGTGGCTCTACTTCATCTGGCCCTCGGTCCGCGCCCTTGACCTTTTTGTCATCCTGCGCCTCGCTCTGGCCGGGACCTTTGCCTTCATGCTCGGCCGCGCGCTCCGGCTCTCGCCGCCGGCGGCCGCGCTCGCCGGAGTCGCCTTCATGCTTTCCGGCTACATGATGAAGCACATGAACATGGTCAACGTGTCGAGCGAGATGTGGCTGCCGTTGATCCTGTTCCTGCTGCTTAAGCAAAAGGCGCGTCCATCGCTTTGGCTCGCGGCGGTCTCCGCTCTGGCTTGGGCCCTGGTCCTGTCCGGCGGCAATCCGGAGGCGGCGTTTTACACCACGATTTTCGCGGCGGGCTTTACGGCGGTTGTGGTAATGGACCGGCGCGAGCGGATCGCCCCGGCGGCGTGGCTCATCGTCCCCTTCCTGCTCGGCGCAATTCTCGGCTCGGCGCAGCTCTGGCCCTTCCTCGAATACCTGGGCCAGGGATTCCACATCCATGGCCCGGGCCTGCACCTCATGGCGCCGTTCTCGCCGCGGCTGATGGCGAGCCTGATCGCGCCGTGGCTCCTGGGCCCGTCCGGCTCGAATCCGCTGCAGGTCACGTCGTCCCCCTACATAGGCGTTGCCGTGCTCGCGCTCGCCAGCATCGGCGCGGTCCATGCGGCCGGCCGCTCGCGCCCCGTCCTCTTTTTCGGCGGCGCGGCCCTGGTCCTGCTCGCCATCATTTACCGGCTGCCGCCCATCAGCCTGATCACCTGGCTCCCGCCCTTTAACATGACCGGCAACGTCAAGTTCGCCATGGCCGGCGTGACGCTCTCGGCCGCGGTCCTGGCCGGGACCGGGCTCGAGTCCTTTGACCGCGGCCGGGCGCGCGGCAGAAAAATCTCGCTCGCCCTCGCCATCACCTCGGTCATGCTCTTTGCCGGAGCGTTTTACATCAGGCGAACGTCGGCCCACTTTGAGATCGCGGGCCTTATCGCGCCAGTTCTCTCCCTGCTCGCGGTGAGCGCGATCCTGGTGCTGTTTCTGAACTGGGGGCCGCGAGGCAATACAACGGCGGCCCCCGCCACCAGGAAAGCGGCTTCTTGGGCCATCGCGATTTTTTGCGCGCTCGAGTTGCTCGTCCTCTTCCGGGGCTTTACCATCCAGGGCGCAATGGCGCCGGAGATGGTGCGCTTCAAGGACCCGGCGCCGCCGGAGGCCCTGCTCGCCATCACCCGGGACCGCGATCTTCCCCGGTTCACGGGCATGGCCGGGGCGCTGCACGACAACCTGAACCTGATCTTCAGCCTCTCCGACCTGCGCGCTTTTGACGGCATCTATCCGGCGCGGTACGTCACGGCCATGGGCGAGATCGAGGGTTTCACCATGGACCGGGCCGTGGAGAATTTTTTCTCGCACGGCTGGTCGTTCGACGTGGCGCCGCGAAACCTGGTTAATCCGCTGATGGATGTTCTCGGGGTCAAGTACGTGGCGTCAAAGGAAGCGGTCAGCGCGCCCGGCTTCGCGCTCATCCGCGACGGCCGGATCAAGGTTTACGAAAACCAGGAGGCCTGGCCGCGCGCGTGGATGGAAAGCAACGGGATCGGCCGCGACGCTGCCCGGCCGGTGGCGGTGAAGTCATACCTTTGGGACCGGGTGGACATGGAAGCTCGCGGTCCCGGCGCTCTCGTGCTCGCCGACACTTATTTCCCCGGCTGGCGGGCCAGAGTGGACGAGAGCGAAAAAAAGATCACGGCCTCCCGCGGCCTGCTCCGCGGCGTGGAACTCGGGCCGGGACGCCGGGAGATCAAGATGAGCTACCGGCCGCGTGCCTTTCAAATCGGACTCTGGGCCAGTGTGGCCGGGCTGATGGCGATGGCCGCGGCCCTGGGACTCGCGTCTCGCGCGAAAAAAATGAAGGTGAGATGAAGGAGTTGATGCGATGAAAAAGTCCGGATGCGCCGCAATAATCTCAGTCCTGGCCCTCGCCCTGTTCTTCACGTCAGCCCTGGCCGCCGGGCCGGTCCCGGCCGCGGCTGATGACGCCGCCTGGAGCGAGGTATTGAAGATCACGGGCGCCAGGCTGGCGGCGGACAAGGGCCCCGCCTTCTTGCTGGGGCCGCTTCCCGGCGAGTCCACGCTCAGCCCTTACGGGGCGCTCGCTCCGTCCGAGTTCATGCTTAAATACAATTCCGCGGATGACCGGACCAAGCTCCTGATGTCGCGCTTCGCGCGGTCCCGGCTGCGCGAGCTGGGCCGGAGGGGGATATTGAACGAGGCGGCGGTGGCGGCGCTTTTAGGGCCGGAGCCGGCGGGAGTGCGCGGCTCGCGCTTTTTCGGGATAGTCGAGGTCCCGGCCGAGTCCTGCCATGCGCTGATCAATTACCTGGAGTTTGCGGCGTCGCTGGCGCCAGGGAGTACTTACGAGCCTTCCGACGAGAATCGTAAGAAGATTGACCGGGCGCTGCAGGCGTCGCTGGCTCTGAGCTCGGCCCAGGGACGGATTCAATACCGCGACTTTGACGTGGTCTGGAGCTGGCTCGGAATGAAGGCCTCATGCGGAGGCGCGGCCACGGAGCAGTCACTTGAGCCGGGCCTGCTCTGGCTCTATGCCCAGATGCGCGGACCCGCCGGGCTCACCTTCCTGCCCGCCCTGCCCCGGGAGCTCATCGCCAAGATTGACCAGGAAGGCGGCCGGCTCTTCAGCGAGGCCCGCCGGGCCTCGGCCACCATGCCCCCTTCCCTGGCCGCGCTCACCCAATGGCGGTGCGGGGAATGATTGCAATATATTAATCGCAGAGACGAGAGAGAACGCAGAGATCTATTTTTTTAATTTTACTGATCAAAATATTTCCCCGAAGGGGAATGATGTGAGTAGCCGGGTGGTGAAACCCCCGGAAAACCGCGACGGCATCCCGACCCTGAAGGGGTCGCACCTATCCGCCGATTTTGGTTCAACCCCTTCAGGGTTGATAACCCGGGGGCGACATTCCGTAGGTTGCACCTACGGCTACTCATATTCCCACCCCTTGCGGGGTGCGGCATCTGAAAAATTTTCCTCTGCGTTCTCTCTCGTCTCCGCGGTTATGAACAATGCTTATCTATTGCAGAACGAATTCGTAGTCCTTGAAATCGGGGAATTGTTCCTTGAAATATTCCCGGAGCTGGCGGATCAAACGCGATTCGAGCTGGCGCACCCGCTCGCGCGAGATGTCGAACTGCTCGCCCACCTCCTGCAGCGTGAACGGTTCGTCGGACATGAGGCGGCGGTCGAAGATGAAGGCCTCCTTTTCCTTGCCCGGCTCGTTCAAGGTGCGGCGGAATGACTCGAGCTTGCGCCTCACGATCCTGGCGAACTCGTCCTCCGCCACCAGCTCGTCAACTGCTGGGCCGCCGTCGGCCAGCGTCATCTCCCGCGTCTGCTTGCCGTCCTCCGATACCGGCGTCTCCAGGCTCTCGTCGCGCGAGGACAGCCGCTGGTCCATCTCCAGGACCTCGCTCTCCTTGACCGACAGGGCCTCGGCCAGCATCTTCGAGCCCGGCTTGAACCCGAATTTCTCCAGCCGCTCCCGCTCCTTCTTCAGGTTGAAGAAGAGCTTGCGCTGGGCCTGGGTGGTCCCGATCTTGACCAGCCGCCAGTTGTCCATCAAAAACTTCAGGATGTAGGCGCGGATCCAGAAGCTGGAATAGGTGGAGAGGCGGATGCCGCGGTAAGGATCGAATTTTTTCACGGCCTGCATCAGCCCCAGGTTGCCTTCCTGGATCAGATCGAGCAGGTCCATCCACTGCCGGTAATACTCCAGCGCGATCTTGACCACCAGCCGGAGATTGGACGTCACCAGCTTGCGCGCCGCCGCCAGGTCGCCCTTCTCCAGATAGCGCCGCGCCAGCTCCTGCTCTTCTTCCTTGGTGATCAGCGGATACCGGCGCACCTCCGCCAAGTAGCGCTGCATGGCCGTGAACTTCTCGATGGACCCGCCGGACTCCGGGACCGCCAGCGACGTCACCTCTTCCGCTTCCGGCGCAACCTCTTCTTCGCCAACTTCGCCCAGGCCCTCCTCCGCCTCCGGGGCGGGGCCATCATCCGGAGTGATCCTCTTCGGCTCCAGGACCTCCTCGCGCCGTGACGCCGCGGTCCGGGTCTTTTTAATGGGCCGTTTGGCAGCCGCCTTCTTGCGCGGCTTGCTCTTCGGCTTGGGCTCAGGTTTTGGCTTTGATTGCTTGCGAGTCATGTTCCAACCCGTTTCCATAGTATCTGAAGGATTAGCCGGTTTCAATTTTTCTCCTTATCTCCGTCTCTCTTGGAGCTGACATTATGGACAATGGTCCAGCCCGGTTCATCGCCCGTCCCCGCAGCTTTGTTTGTTTTTACCATGGGGTTTAGGTATGATATTAATGGCGTGGATTATGAGAAGGAGGGCTTAAAGCCAATGACCGGGTCCTGCGGACGGTGGGTTACGCTCAAAGAATACGCCGAGTTGCGGGGGGTCGCCGAAGGCTTGGCCGGCGAGCTTTCGCGCGCGGCCGGCCTGATGCGTAAGTCGCAGGGCGGCCGGGAGCTTATCTGGCTCGATGACCCCGCCAACTGCGTCCCCGCGGATGGGGCGGACGCGCCGCGGGTGGAAAAGGCTTCAGCGGAGCGCGAAGCGGGCCCGGCGGATGAGAAGGACGAGCAGGGCTTGGACAAGCGGCCCGGGAGCGGCGGCGATGGCGTGGTGGAAGGCTCGCCGCTCTCGCGGTTTTCCGGGACGCAGGAGCTGGCCATGCAGGCCGAGCGGGCCATCTCGCTGGTCGAGCGGTCGCTCTCGACCTTCATGATGATGCACCAGGAGGTGGTCAAGGAAAAGGAGCGCTACGCCGACCTTTCCCGGGAGGGACTCGGCGAGCGCGACCACAAGATCGAGGAAAAGAGCCGGCAGATCGAGGACCTTGAGGTGAAGCTCCGGGAGAAGGACCAGGAGCTCGCGGACCTTAAAATGCTGGTGGAAATCCTGGAGGGGAGGGTACAGAAGCAGAGCGCGGGCCCGCCTGCGCGCGAGGTCTCGGAGCGGGCGTCGGTGGGAGACCTGATGGAGGAGCAGTTGCGTTACATCATGGAAGACCAGATGATCAAGGAGCTGCTCAAGGAATAGCTTAAGCGTCATGGGGCGGCGCTATTTGGGGAAAAGGGGGCCCGTCATGACCACTGAGCCAAAGGGCCGCGAAAAGCGGCGGTACGAAAGGATCCGGGTCGGCTCGTGCGACAAGCTGTGGAACCTCAGCGAGGGCGGGGCGTTCGTGGCGTCGGATTCTCCGCGCCGGCTGGGGTCGGTTTTTCTTTTCGAGATCAAGCTGGGACAGAAGAAAAGGGTTATCAAGTCGCTGGCCAAGGTGATCCGGGTGCTGCATAAGCCCAATCCGAAGATCGGGGAGCCGGCCGGCATGGCCATCCAGTTCTTGGACATAAGCCGTGAGGACTACGAGACCCTGCGCGCCTATCTCAAGGAATGCAAACAGAAGCCCGTCTCCTGAGCCGGGCTCCGGGGCCGGGTGGGCTGAGGTTGAAACTTTTCCGTCCCCGGCGCGTTAATTGCTGATGGAAAAGCTGGTAAAAGCCATGAGTGTCCTTAAAAGAAACGTTTGCGGATTGCTGTTGGCGCTTTGCGTGCTGGCCCTGGCGGCAGAGGCCGCTGACCCGGGCCGGGTCAAGCTCACCATCCAGGCCAGCCCGCAATCGCCGCCGGTCAAGGTCTGGATTGACGATAAGCAGATGGGCGAAACGCCGCTCACGATTCCCGGCATCGCTGAAGGAAGGCACCTGATCCGCGTGTCGCGGCAGGGAGGGTCATTTGAAAGGACCGTGCTCATCAAATCAGGCCGGGAAGTCATCCTCGTCGCCAATTTCCTGACCAACGATTTTATCGTGAAGAACCGCGACGATCTGAGCTATGAGCCGCTGCAGGTCAAAAAGACGACCGTCATGATCACGTCGAGCCGCACGGTGCCGGCGGCCAGTCAGCCCAAGGAGGCGCCGTCCGGTTCACCGCCTCCCAAGCCATCCGCCGCCAGCCCGGCCCCGGCCGCTCCGGCTGCTCCCGCCGCTCCGGAGAAGGAAGCGCCCAAGCCGGCGCCCCCTGCTCCCGCCCCGAAGCCGGCGGCCGAAAAACCTCATGAAACCGTGGCGCCGCCGGAGCAAGCGGAGGCGGAGATGGCGGGAGACACCGGTTCCGTGGAGAACCCTGCTTCCGAGTGTGAGCCGGGCCAGTGGTGCGCGGACCCCGCCGAAGGAGAGATGGGACCGCCGGTCCCGCCGGAGGTCCGGAAAAACCTCGAGTTGAAAAAACAGGAAGAAGAGCGCGGGATCGCCCTGGAGCAGGCGCGCCAACAGGCCGAGGAAGAAGCCCGGAAAAAGGCCGAACAGGACTCGAAAAAGCCCAAGGAAACCACACCCGCTCCCTCCCAACCGGCCCCGGAGAAAAAAACCGCCCCTCCCTGCGGCGCGCGGCCGGGCGCCGGCGCCTGCGCCTCGTTCGGGTCCGACGTCCGGGGCGTGGTGAACGCCTATTATTGCAGCCTTGCCAATCACGACTTCGAGCGGGCCTATATATTATGGTCCACCAGCCGCGACCTGGCCTGGTTCTATAACGTCAGCAAGTCGTTCTGCCCGGTTTACGACTATCGGATCGAGGGCTTCCAGGCCGTGAATACGGACATGGACAAGGCCGAGGCCACTTACGTGGTCAGCCTGCTCGATCAGAACGGCGCCTCCATCGAATCATGGGACATGCGCACCATCCTCATCAAGAGAGGCGGCCAGTGGAGAATCCGCTCCGTCTCCGGCCGGCTCGTAAATTAAAAAGGAAAAAGTAAAAAGGCAAAAGTACAAGAGCCGAAATTTTTCCTTTTTACTTTTTCCTTGGCGCACCGGATCAGAAAATCATCAGGAACACGAGCGTGCTCACGATCTGCAGTGTCAGGATGACCGCCGGCGCGATGAGCTTTTTTCCCGGGCCGGGAAGCGGAGCGCACCTCGAGGCAATGATGGCGATCAGGGGAAAGCAGAACCAGGCGAGCCGCGAGGCCTCGTAGCAGACCTTGCCCGACAAGTCCAGGGCCAGGAGGAAAACGATGGTGGCGATGAGCCACGGGTCCAGGGACCTCAAATCGCGGTAAAACACCGGCGCGGCTCCGCGGTAGAGCGTGAGCAGGAACAGGCCGAACAGGGGCAGGCCGGCGAAGGCGGCGATCTCGTAAGGGTCGAAGGCGATCCACATCCAGGCGCGGACGCGTCCGGAAGCCGCGTTGTTGAAGCTCCAGCCCACCTCCGTGATGGCGCGGTACGCCTCGAGCCAGCTCACGTCCATCACTCCCCCCAGCAGCAACACCGCCGCCGCGGCCGCTCCGGCCAACAGCACCACCACCGCGGCCATGAGCGCGGCGAGGCGGGAGAGAGGTGTCCGGTTTTGCTTGAACTCCAGGACCGCGGCGCCCCCCAGCAATGCGCAGAGCGGCAAGGCGGCGATGAGCGAGGTCCCGAACCACAGGCCCGCGCCGATGACGAGCCCCGCCGACAATATGTTCCAGATGTTTTTCTTGCGGATGGCGATGATGGTCAGCCAAGCGGCAAGCAGGACGAGGAATGCGAGGAGGTGGTCGAGCACCGGGGTCTTGTGGCTGAATGCGGGGGCGGCCGCGAACAGGACCGCGGCCCAAGCCGCCCGCTCGTCGGTGACGATCTGGCGGCCGATGGCGAAGGTAAGGGGAACGGCCGCGGCCGCGGTCAGGAGCAGGATGAGCGCGCACAGGGCGCCCGCCGCCGTCTGCGGCGGGGTCAGGCCGAACGCCTTCATGGCCTCGCCGCTTCCCGGCACGGCATTCACGATCAGGTCCGCAACTCCGGGCAGCCGCTCCATGAGCCTCTGCGCGTCGAAGAAGAGCAGAACCGCGCCGGGCGGGTGGGTGCGCGTGTAGGTGGCGAAGCCGCGAATGGAGCGCGGATACGAAAGGAGCCAGGAGTCAACGTCCACGATCTTGGCGGCGTCCGTGAAATAAGAGGTATGGTCCGAAAGATAGACCCGAAGCGGCAGCTCCAGAAGCCCCATCCGGTGCGCCGTGAACGGCGCGAGCTGAAAAGCGATCCCCACCAGCATCAGCGCCGCATAAGCACGGGCCCGGCCGTGCCGCGCCTGCAAAATCCTTTCCAGGCCCGAGACCAGGAACAAAGACGCTCCGGCCGCCAGCGCGAGCACGAACGCGGCCGCCGGCAGCATGGCCCATAAGCCGTGATGCAGCACCGGCCAGTGATACTCGGGAGTGCCGATCAGCCAGGAAGGAGTAAGCGCCACGGCGGCCAGGTAAGCCGCTGTCACCGCCGCCAATATCACCAATGCCACGGATTTGTAACCCGTGCCCTCGCCTTCAGAGCCTGCCGGCGGGTCGGGGCGCACGGGTTGAAAGCCCGCGCCACTGACGTTTTCAGGGCTGGATTTCAAGGTGGACCCTTCCGATCCGGCCGGGCTGTTCCCATCGCCACAGCGCGATGGCCAGGTGGTTCTCTCCTTTCCAGTTGAGCAGGCCGGGGGGAAGGTAATAGATCATCTGCGGGCCCGCGCTCCCCCAGAACCGCCCCAGCAGCCAGCCGTTAAGATAGATCACCGCCTTTTCATCGGCGGAGGGAACATCGAGCCCGAGCGGCGGGTTGTCCGGCCCCTCCAGGTCCAGGCTAAACCGCGTCTGGTACAGGCCGATCCCGTGCTTATTGGCGGGCCATTCGTGGGGGGTCTCCACTTCCTCCTCGCCGGAAAGACGGAGCGCGCTGAAGTCCGCCCGCGGAGTCATCCCGATCTCGCCGGGCAGCAGGCCGCCACGAACCCGCCAATCAATTTTATTCCGGCCCGCCCGGAAGGAAACGATGCCCCGCTTATTATGCAAGTCCTCCAAAAAGCCCTTGTTGTGGCCCAGGCTCTCGCACAGCACCGTGAGCACGTTCCCGCCCTTCACAAAATCGCTGCGCGGGATGCGCACGTCCACGGTCTCGGCCATGTCGTCTCCGGTGGCCAGCCGGTTCTTGTGGTTATCGAACGCCGCGAGCAGGCGGCCGTTGAAATAGGCCGCCCAGCAGTGCCGGGCGTCGAGCTTGAACCCGGAGATGGGATCTTTAAGGCGCGCGCGGTACCAGACGAAGCCGTAATGCACGCCGATGGAATCAATGTCCAGGGGCTGGCCGGCGGGGACCAGGGTCCAATCGCTGTCGTCGTAATCCGGGTCCAGCGGCAGATGGGGGATGCCGAATTTCCACGGGCTCAGTTTCGGCAGCTCGGTGTAAGGGAAAACGTATTCCGCAGTGTCGGTGGCCGGGTCGCACCGGTCCAGGACCTCGTCCTGGTCATTGACCACCAGCACCATCATGGTGGAAGGCGACATCCCGATCCGGTTCGGACCCAGCATTATTGACTCCGCCGTCTTGCCGCCGTTGCGAATGTAAATGAAGCGCTTGCCGGATGGCGTCCGCCGGCTGATGCAGTGCAGGCGCGGCGAGATCGCGCACTGCAACCCGACGGCCTCCGACTCCAGGAGCTCCTTTTCATGCCGCCGCGCGAAGCTCACGAACCGCTTCATGGCCTCGCCCCGCGCGGTGGGGCGGCCGCCCTCGCTGATCGGCGCCCCGTAGTCATACGAAGTGTAAACGTCCGGGCTGGCCACGTGGCCGAACGACGTGCCCCCGCACGTCATGAACACCGAGATCACGCCCGCGCCCTGCGACAGCGCGGTCTTCAGGGTCATATCAATGGCCGCCGGGCCCAGCCGCCGCCGAATCACCGCGAACCCCTTGCCGCCCCACGGATCGAACCAGCCGCCCTGCAGCTCGCCGATCAGCAGCGGGCAGTCCTTGCCCAGCGCCGCGTGGCCCTGCTCCATCAAGTCCAGCGTCCCGAACACGTGGTCCCGGCCCTGCCAGTCCACGTCGAACGTCTTGATCGGGTAATCGTCTATCCCGGCGATGTCCGCGTCAACGAACCGCTGCATCGCGCCCTCGATGTCGTTGTGGAAAATCGGGACCGTGACCCCCAGCTCGCGCGACCACGCGTAAAGCTCCTTCATGTACCGGTTCGACTGCTTATACCCCACGCCCCGCATCGCCCGCTTCTGCAGATATTGCAACACCGCTTTCACCGGCTTTCTCATCTGAAGGTTGAAGATGGCGTTGGTCCCCATACGGCGCTGCAGCGTTTTCTGCAGCGCGAGCAGCGCGCCCTTGGGCGTGGGCATGAAGTGATACTCGTTCTCGATCTGGAACAGGATCAGGTTGTCGCGCCGCGCGATCCGGGGCACGATCTGCTCCCACCATTCGCGCGCGTATTTCATGTACTCCGGGTCGTAAACGAACCGCGCGTTCTCGCGGCAGCGCAGCTTGAGCCCGGGCTTGGTAAGCAACCAGGCCGGGAAGCCGCCGCCGTCAACCTCCGAGCAGATGTACGGACCAGGACGGGCCATCAGGTAAAGGCCCTCTTCCTCGATCATGTCCAGGAGCCGGTCAACGTCCCGAAACCCGCTGAAATCATACACCCCCGGCGCCGGGCTGTGATACCCCCAGTAAAAATACACGTCCACCGTGTCAAGCCCCAGCTCCTTCATCCGGCGGAGACGGTGCCGCCAGATCTCCGGAGAAGGAAGCCGGTAATAGTGCATGGCCCCCGAAAGGATCAGCCGCCGCTCCCCGTTGATGATCAGGCTCTTCCTGTCAAAACCCACTTCCACCATGGCCCTCGCTCCTTGCTCCTTCATCCTTGAAATAGTGGCGGGGACACTCCTGTCCCCGGCGCATCAACCATCCAGACGCCGCCCGACAAGAGTGTCGGGCTCCACCTTCGTTAATGTCCAGTATTTGTCGCGGCCATTAATGCTTCTGTCCCAGCGATTATATCAGAACGACTCTTGAAGCCAATCATTGCCCGCGGGAGCGGAGATGACTATACTTATTGTCAAGTGTCCCGTGGAACCGCGGGGCCGGATGGCGGGTCAAACTCATAAACCAACCGTTGGTAAAGGGTCGAGTCAAACATGCGGGCGGGAATTTTCACCAATAATTTTTATCCGCGCCTCTCCGGCGTTGCGGTCGCGGTCAATTTCCTGGACACGGCGCTCAAGATGCAGGGCCACGAGACGCTGGTCGTGGCTCCGGACTACGGCTACGGGCGCAAGGTCAAGGGGGTCGAGGTCTTCCGCGTCAAGTCCGTGTACCTCCGGCCCATGCATGTGAGCCTGCCGCTGGCGCGCTTTGACGAGGCCGCCCTCAAAGAGGTGATGGACGACTGGAAGCCCGAGATCATCCACAGCCACCATCCCTTTTGGCTGGGCAAGGCCGCGCTCGACACCGCCGACGAGGCCGGGGTCCCGCTGGTCTACACCTTCCATACCCTCTACGAGTTCTTCACCCACTACTTCATGCTCGACACCGACTCGGTGAGAAAGGCGGTGCGCGAGTTCGTGATCCGCTACACCGACCGCTGCGACCTGGTGATCGCGCCCACCGAGCCGATCAAGGACTATCTCAAGTCCATCGGCGTCAAGACCAGGGTCGAGGCCGTGCCCACCGGCATTGATTTCTCGCGCTTTAAAAAGGTGACCCCCGACCAGGTCGAGGGACTGGCCAAGGTCTATAAGCTGGACCGCTTCGACGGCGTGCTCCTCGCGGTGGGACGAATCTCCAAGGAAAAGAACGCGGCCCTCGCCCTCCACGCCCTGGCCGAGCTCAAGCGCCGCGGCAAAAACTACGCGTTGCTGATTTTCGGCGACGGGCCCGAGATCGGGTCCCTCCAGGACGAGGCCAAGGACCTGAAAATTGCCGAGAGCGTCATCTGGGGCGGGTTCCTTGACCAGGACACCCTGGCGGTGGCCTATTTCCTGGGCGACGTGTTCCTCTTTCCCTCCGGCTCCGACACCCAGGGCATCGTGTTGTATGAGGCCAGGGCCGCGGGGCTGCCCGTGGTCGCCACCGACTCCATGGCCTCCCGCGCCGCCGTCAAGGAGGGAGAGAACGGACTCTTCGCCGCTGACGACCCCAAAGACTTCGCCGACAAGATCGAGCAGATCCTGTCCGACCGGAAAAACTTCCGCGCCCCCTTTGACACCGAGGCCTTTTCCCATCAATCGCTGGGCCAGACCTATGACCGGCTCTATAACGAGGCCATCAAAAAAGGACGCAAGAAACCCGACCCGCAGGCCGCAACCTCCCTCTCCCGCCTCCTCGACGAAATCAAGTCCATGGTCCAATAACATCTTTCGCGCCACAAGCACGTCAAAGATCAACGCCAAGACGCCAAGACCGCCTAAACTAAATGTTCGGCCTGATCCGCGGCCCGCGCAGCTCGACGCGATAGGCCGTGGGCAGGTTCTTGTCGAACGTCTCACGGTCAACGAACTCCAGCGCGCAGCCGTCGGCCTCCTTGACTACTACCCCGTTCCGGATGAGCTGCGTCTTCACGTTCGGCGCCTCATGGTCCTCTCTTTTTGCAAATCACCGATATGACCGGCTGCGGTTCATTGCAGAGCTTTCTTCAACGCAACGGCGTAATAAAATTATTGCTTCCTGACTTTGCGCCTTTGTGCCTTTGCGTCGAATAAATCGCTATCCTTTGGCCAACATCTCCTTGAGCTTGCGGGCATCACGCGGCGCGTGGCCCCCGATGTCGTTATTGAAATAGATGAAGACCTCGCGCCCGGCCTTCACCGCCTTCTTGACCATCTCCGCGTCCTCGGCAAGCGCCTCGTCCGAATAGCTTCCCTGGTACGCCCGCGCTC
Source organism: bacterium (assembly GCA_035527835.1). GTDB lineage: Bacteria > RBG-13-61-14 > RBG-13-61-14 > RBG-13-61-14 > DATKZS01 > DATKZS01. Next base: position 48,190 of record DATKZS010000012.1, on the reverse strand, counting down.
CGGTCCCGTGGCGCCGGAGGTAGAGGAACCGGAAATCCGGCGGCGGCTCAGGCAGGTTCGCCGAATAGTCCGCGCTCACCACCGTCATCCCGGCCTCGCGGACCATGTCATACACCGGCTTCACGAACCAGGAAGCGTTTCTGAACTCGAAGGCGTGCAGCGTGCCTGGAAAACCGCCCAGCAGCTTGACGAACGCCCGCAGCCGCGTCCGGTCCGCCTTGAACGCCGGCGGCGTCTGCCACAGCACCGGCCCGAGCTTGCCCCCCAGTCCCGCCGCCCGCTCCATGAACTGCGCGACCGGCTCGTCAACCTCCTTGAGCTCCTTCATGTGCGTGATCAGCTTGCTCCCCTTCACCGCGAACCGAAAACCCTCCGGCGACCGCGTCCTCCACCCCTCGAACGTCGCGGCCTCCGGAAGACGGTAAAACGTCACGTTCAGCTCCACCGTCTCGAACCGTTCCGCGTAATAATTAAGCCACGACCGCTGCGGCAAACCCGCCGGATAAAATACCCCGTCCTTCCAGTGGCTGTAACTGAAACCCGAGCACCCCACCCAGGCTCTGGCCTTGCTCCTTGCCATCCCCGTGGCCGGATTATAACATTTTATTTGTCGCGCCTACAATGATAAGATAATATGAAGACTGATCTCCGGATGCGGTTGATGAAGCCATGGACATGATCACAAATATCGAGGTCAAGGGATTCAAGTCCTTCCGCGACGTCTCCATCCCCCTGGGCCCCATCAACGTCCTTATCGGGGCCAACGGGTCGGGGAAGTCCAACCTCATCTCCCTGTTTAGAATGCTAGGTTATATGCTTCAGGGAAGATTTCAGGAACACATCTCGGTGAGGGGCGGGGCCGGATCTTTCCTCCACTATGGGCGAAAGATCACCAAAGACGTTTTTCTAAGTCTGGATTTCGAGGGCGGCATGGGCCGAGGAAAATACCTCGCGCATTGGCGCGCGGCAGACCCTGATCGGTTGATCTTTAAAGAGGAGGAATGGCATATCCGCGGGGAAGAGGTTAGCGGCAGCGGAACTGCTAGAGTTGGACGCGGTGCGCTAAATGAGACGCGGTTGTATTCACGCGATGGAGAGCTATCCCCGGACAAGGAAACGGTAAGGAATTTTTTATCTCGATGCCGGGTCTATCAATTTCACGATACTTCTCCCGAGGCGAACATCAGACAAGGCCACTACATTGGGAATAATCTCTATCTTTACGGACACGCGGGAAATCTGGCAGCGTATCTATATATGCTTAAAAAGAGCAAGCTCCACGTTTACAATCTAATTCTAGACATCATCCGTTTGGCCGCACCCTTTTTTGGAGATTTCGAGCTGGAACCGGAGAAGCTCAATTCAGACAACATTATGCTGAAGTGGCGAGAGGCCGAAAATGAATATCTTTTTGGTCCGCATCAGTTGCCGGACGGACTCTTGAGGTTCATGGCGCTGGTTGCTCTCTTCACTCAGTCCGATGAAGACCTGCCCAAAGTGATCATTATTGATGAACCGGAATTGGGGCTTCATCCGGCGGCGCTGAACCTATTAGCGGCGATGGTCAGAGAAGCGTCGCATTCTTGCCAAGTAATCATTGCGACCCAGTCCGTCGGCCTGGTCGAAAATTTTGAGCCAAAGGATATCATTGTTATGGAGAGACAACGGGTTGCGGGACGGACCGAGTTCGAGACAATTATCAAGCCGGTCGGGAAGGAAAACCTGACTGATTGGCTGGATGAATATAGTATAGGCGAACTATGGCTGAAAAACGTCATCGGCGGGAGGCCGTGAGTTGACCAAGGTTCTGATTCTGGTTGAGGGCCAAACCGAAGAAGAGTTTATTAGGCAGCTTGTCTATGATTACTTATGGCCGAAAAATGTTTTCATCCAGCCCAAGAGCATTCCTACAAGAAGGGTCGTTTCCGGCCCCGATTATAAGGGCGGACTAAGATCCTACCCGAAAATAAACGGCGAGATCAGGCGGCTTCTCGGAGACTCGAGCGCGAGCGCGGTAACGATGATGTATGATTATTATGGGCTGCCGACTGATTTTCCCGGGCGGCGCAACCTGAAGGGCAAAGACGGATTTCAAAAGGTAAGGATATTGGAAGCGGCGCTGGCTAGGGATATTAATGATCCTCGGTTCATACCCTATATTCAATTGCACGAATTCGAAGGTCTGCTTTTCTCATCACCCGTGCTAATGGCGGATACCATCTTGCGATTGGGAACTGAAGCGCAAAGGCGGAAGTTGGCGGCTGAGTTGCAAACGATCCGAAAGGGATTCAGGACGCCGGAAGACATAGATGATAATCCGGAAAAACATCCCAGCAAGCGCATAGCAGGCCTAGCGGCCCGATATCAAAAGGTGAAACACGGGATCTTGATAGCCAAAGGTATCGGCATTGAAAAAATCCGCGAGCAATGCCCCCACTTCAACGAATGGTTGACCAGGCTCGAAAAGTTGTCGCAATAAAAATGATACGGAGTGAACCATGAATCCAGTGTTCCAGGACGCGCCGGGCAAGACGGTATTGATGATGGGCAACGAGGCCATCGCGCGGGGCGCGTTGGAGGCGGGGGTGGACTTTACCAGTTCCTACCCCGGCTCGCCGGCCTCGGAGATCCAGGAGGTCCTGGCGCGGGCGTCCCGGATTTTCGGGCACCACGCGGAATGGGCCGTGAACGAGAAGGTGGCGCTGGAGGCCTGCGTGGGCGTGTCCTTCGCCGGAATGCGCTCGCTCTCGGCCATGAAGCAGAACGGCATCAACGTGGCCTCCGACGTGCTCAATACCATGAACCTGGCCGGCACCAAGGGCGGGATCGTGCTCATCGTGGCCGACGACCCCGCGGCCCACAGCTCGACCAACGAGATGGACTCGCGCGCGCACGCGCGCCTGGCCGAGCTGCCGCTGCTCGAACCCGGCTCCGCCCAGGAAGCCAAGGAGATGACCAAATACGCCTTCGAGCTCTCCGAGAAGCACCGGCTCATTACCATCGTCCGCTCGGTGACCCGCATCTCGCACGCCCGCGGCAACGTCACTTTGGGCGAGCTGCCCAAGCGCGACCGGAAGCCCCAGGTCGGCGACCACGATCGCTTCCTGGCCCACCCCATCATGCACCCGATGCTCCACAACAAGAACGAGGCCATCCGCAAGGAGTTCGAGTCGTCGCCCTTCAACCGCTACGACGGGCCGGAGGACGCGGAGGTGGTGATTATGACCTGCGGCACCGGCGCCATGTACTCGTGGGAGGCCATCCGGGCCATGGGGCTCAAGGACCGGGTGGGAGTGTTGAAGCTCGGCACCACGTGGCCGCTGCCCAAGGACCTCATCATGAAACACCTCTGGCACGCCAAGGAGGTGATCATCATCGAGGAGGTTGATCCGTTCCTGGAGGACAACGTGAAGGTGGTGGCGGCGGGCGGGGTGTTTGACGAGCTGGAGGTTCCGAAAATTTACGGCAAGCGGACGGGGCACGTTGCCGGTCCGCGCGGCGCGGGCATCGGCGAGATGGACGTGAACGTGGTCTCGGACATTCTCGGCAAGGTCACCGGGAAGTCGCGGGCCAAGCGCACGGAGAAGTTCGAGAAGGCGAGCGCGGAGCTCTCGGGCTTTGGCCTGCCCGGCCGCGAGTGGGCCTTTTGCGCGGGCTGCCCGCACCGCGCGTCGTTCTGGGTGATGCGCACCGCGCTCAAGCTGGATGACCGGAAGGGCTTCGTGCTCGGCGACATCGGGTGTTATTCGATGGGCGTGTCCAAGACCGGGTACAACCTGTCGCGGAACCTCTCCTGCATGGGCTCCGGCATCGGGCACGCGAACGGGCTGGGCCAGCTCAAGGACATGAACCAGCCGATCATCGCCATCGTGGGCGACTCGACCTTCTTCCACTCCGCGCTGCCCGGGCTGGCCCACGCCCGCTACAACGGCTCGCGCTTCACCTACGTGGTGCTCGACAACACCGCGACCTCCATGACCGGGTTCCAGCCCCACCCCGGCACCGGCAAGAACGCGCTCGGCGAGCCGGCCCCGGCGCTCGATATCCCGACCGTGTGCAAGGGCTTCGGGATTGACGCCGCGATCGTGGACCCGTTCGACTTCAAGGAAGCGGTGGCCATGCTCTACGACGCGGTCCAGGAGGATAAGCTCAAGGTCCTGATCTTCCGCCACAAGTGCCAGCTGATCGAGCAGCGCGAGCTCGAGGCGCCGAGGCCCAGGGTCTACATTGACCAGCAGGTGTGCGTGGGCGACTCCTGCGGCTGCATGAGGCTGTGCTCCCGGGTCTTCGGCTGCCCGGCCCTCATCTGGGACGCCGCCGCCGGCCGCGCAATCATTGACGAAGTCGTCTGCACCCGCTGCGGCGTGTGCGTGAACGTATGCCCGCAGGGGGCGATAAAGTTGGAGGCTAACTGAGCACGTGTTGAAGAGGCGAGTTCATCATGGGCATTGACGATAAATTACTCGAGGAAATCATCCGCCGCATTCTTACGGTGGAGCGACCGGAGCGCATCATCATGTTCGGCTCCGCGGCCACGGGGACCATGAACCGGGACAGCGATATTGACCTTTTGGTGCTCAAGGAGGAATGGGACGAACCGAGGATGGAAAGATATCGAATCCGCAAGGCCCTACGCGGCATGGAGCGACCCTTCGACGTGATCGTCATGCGCTCCGATTACTTTGAGCGGACGAAGAGTGTTATCGGCGGCCTTGCATATCCAGCCAATAAGTACGGAAGGGTGATCTATGAAGCCGCCCGATGAATCCCGCGCGTCCTTGGTCCGGCAGTGGGTGGACAAGGCGGAGGAAGACTTCCAGGTGGCGGATCACCTGCTCAAGGAAAATTCTTCTTACTTCGCCACGATTGCTTTCCATTGCCAACAGGCCGCGGAAAAATATCTCAAGGCTTTCCTGGTATGGCGCCAGATCGCATTCCCTAAGACGCATGACATCGAAAAGCTGCTTGATCTGGTTGGTTCAATTGATGCCGCCCTCGCCGACTCCCTGGAGGAGGCCGCCTTTTTATCGGACTTTGGCGTGGAGATACGGTATCCGGGAGAGATCTCCGAGGTATCTTGGGATGATTCCACTCAAGCCTTCGATCGGGCGAAAAGAGTTCGGGATGCAATAATTAAACTGTTGCCCGGAAAGGATTAACGATGACTATTTCCAAAGACCCCATCAACCTCATCATCACCGGCGTGGGCGGGCAGGGAAACATTCTCGCCAGCCAGTTGACGGCGACCGCGGCCATCGCGGAGGGGTATTACACCTCCATCGGCGAGACTTACGGGGCCTCGCAGCGGGGCGGATCGGTGATGAGCCACGTCCGGTTCTCCAAGGAGTTCCAGTACGGGCCGCTGATCCCGTCGGGCCAGGCCGACGTGATCCTGGGCTTCGAGCCGCTGGAGACCTTGCGGGTGCTGGTGGACTACGGCCACGACGGGACCGAGGTTATCATGAACCCGCGGCCCAACTACCCGATCAGCGTTCTCTCCGGCCAGGCCAAGTACCCTCCGCTCGAGGACATGATGGCGAGGATCAAGGAGCTGGCCAGGAGCGCCAAGGTGATTCACGCCACTGAGCTGGCCAAGGAGCTGGGCACGCTGGTGGCCATGAACGTGATCATGGTGGGCGCGCTGGCCGGGTCCGAGCTTCTGCCCGTGCCCGTGGCCTCCTTTAAAAAAGCCGTTTCCGAGATCTTCGACGACTCCGAGAAGAAGCGCGAGTTCAACCTCAAGGCCCTGGAGCTTGGCATGAGAGGTTTCCGCGAGGCCGAGGCGCTATAAGGCCTTTTCCCCCTCCCCGGCGCGTCCGATGCCTTGAAATCGGCGGGAACAAGCGCGCCCGCCGATTGACAGCCAACCTCCTTTTTGTTAGTTTTAGAAGGTTTAACGCGAGATGCAGCTACATTCGGAAATGACTTACTGGGTCTTGTTCATCCCGCACGTGCTCTTCGCCCTGTCGCTGCACGAGGCCTGCCATGCTTACACGGCGTACTTGTGCGGGGACGACACGGCGGCGCTGATGGGGCGGGTGACCCTGAACCCATTGAAGCACATAGACCTGATCGGGGCGTTGGCTTTTATTATCATCGGTCTCGGCTGGGCCAAGCCGACGCCGGTGAACCCGCTCCGGTTCAAGCACGCGGGGAGGGACGACATCCTGGTGAGCGCCGCGGGTCCGGCTTCCAACCTGGCCACCGGGCTTGTCCTGCTGCTCGCTATCCTGGCGGTTCACGCCTTCGCGGGGGCCCAGGCCTCAGCCGGGCCGGTGCTGGCGTTCTTATTTATCGGAGCGCAACTCAACCTGGCGCTGTGTTTCTTCAACCTGCTCCCGGTGCCGCCGCTGGACGGGAGCCACATCTTGATGGAGATACTGCCCAGGAAGGCCGCGCTGAAAATCGAGCCGGTGATGCGACACGGGATGTGGCTGTTGCTGGGCCTGGTGCTCATCTCGACCTGGGTTCCGATCTTCCAGCTTCTGGTGTGGGCGCCCGCTGACCTCATCATCAGTAACGTGCTGGGACACCACGTTTTGCTGGAGGCCAAGAACGCGCTGATGGTTTTCATGGCGCCGTAAAATCCGGGATGGGCGGGCGCGAGATTTTTTTAGGCCGCAGATTAACGCGGATGAACGCAGATAAATTCCGATCCTGAAAACTAATCCGCGTTCATCTGCGTTCATCTGCGGCAAAAAAATATTCACGTCCCTTGCGATTCATTAGTGTAAAATACTATTCGAGGTGTAAAGAATTTGGAAAGAAAGAGGATACTGAGCGGCAACCGTCCGACCGGGGCCTTGCATCTGGGGCACTTGTGGGGCGCGCTGGCCAACTGGGTCGAGCTGCAGAAGGACTGGGACTGCTTTTATTTCGTGGCCGACTGGCACGCGCTGACCACGGAGTTCGAGCGGCCGGAGATCATCCGTCCGGCCGCGACGGAGATGGTGATGGACTGGCTGGCCGTTGGGCTGGACCCGGAGCGGAGCACGATCTTCGTGCAGTCCGAGATCAAGGAGCACGCGGAGCTTTACCTGATCCTGGGCATGCTCATGGGCGTGGGCCGGCTGGAGCGGGTGCCGTCGTACAAGGGCTTCCAGGAGGAGACGGGCCGCGACCTGTCCACCTACGGGTTCCTGGGCTACCCGGTGTTGCAGGCCGCGGACATTTTAATGTATCGCGCGCACGGGGTGCCGGTGGGGGAGGACCAGGTGGCGCACGTCGAGCTCACTCGCGAGTTCGGCCGCCGCTTCAATAACCTCTACGGCAAGGTCTTCCCCGAGCCTGAGCCGCTGCTCACCCGGGCCAGCAAGGTCCCCGGCACCGACGGCCGCAAGATGAGCAAGTCCTACGGCAACGCCATCGCGCTGGCCGAGGACCCCAAGTCCATCGAGCAGAAGATCCGCACCATGATTACCGACCCGGCCCGCAAGCTCCGCACCGACCCCGGAAACCCCGACATCTGTCCGGTCATGGACCTGGACAAGCTCTATAACGAACACGACGAGCTGATGTGGGCCGCCGAGGGCTGCCGCACCGCCGGCATCGGCTGCGTCGAGCACAAGGCCAAGCTCTGGCCAAAGATCATCGAGTCGCTCGACCCGGTCCGGAAAAAGCGCGCCGAGTTCGAAAAAAATCCGGACCTCATCCGCGACGTGCTCAACCAAGGCAACAAAAAGGCCCGCGCCTTCGCGGCCGAGACCATGGCCATGGTCAGAAAGGCGATGAAACTGTGAAAGGTCTTTTCATCCATCACTACATGCACACATGAATAGGAGAGAGGCTATGCAAAAGAAACAATGGGCCTTGGGCCTAGGCAAGGTATCAGCTCTCCTCGTCGCCGGGTTGATGGTCTTAGGGGCGGAATGCGGGCTTCCGGGGCTTCCGGGATCCAAGCCCAAGGGCATGAAGGTCACGAAGGTCAAGACGCTCGACAGCATCATCGTCAAGACCAAGGAAGACAGCGGTTTTACCCTGGCCGAGTATAGCACGGTGGTGCTGGAGGGCGTCGGGCTGCCCAATAACCAGGATTCCAAGACCAACCAGGAGATGGGGAAGGCCCTTGCCGAGATGGTGGAGGGCAAGTACGTCACGCTGGAGTACGACACCCCGGGCCAGCCATCGGGGACGGGCAGCGGCGCGATCGTGGCGTATGTATTTATTGAGGGGAAGATGGTGAACGAGGAATTGATCCGGCAGGGGCTGGGCCGGTTCGGCGGAAAATGGGGCGCCAAACGCTACCAGGACCGGTTGCAGCAGGCGGAGAAAGAAGCCAAGGCCGCCCGGCGCGGAATGTGGGCCAATTACGTGGAGAAGCCGGCCCGGCCCGAGCATAACGATTATGACAATGACAATGATTACGACAATGACTACGACGGTGACTATGACCAGGGCGAGGTGAACGTGTACGAGCAGGAGTACGACAACGATGATTACTGAGCCCGGGGTCCGGCCGGCGCGGTTCCCCGCGGTTCGCGCGGCCTGGCTCGCCGCGGCCCTGGCCGCGGCCTTATTGGGCCTGGGCCTGCAATGCACCACTTTTTTCCCGCTCCTCGAAACCAAGGGATTCAAGGTGAGCAAGATCACGGGCCCGGAGACGATCGAGGTCGAGATGAAGGCCCAGGACTCGTATGGTCCGGCGGAGTACCAGGTGATCCGGCTGCAGGGCTTCGAGGCCGCGCGCGACGAGGAGACGGTTGCGGAGCTGACCAAGACCCTGGCGGACATGCTGCTCAATAAGAGGGTGCACCTGGAATACGACCAGCCCGGGCATCCGTGGGGAGCGGGGTGGGGCGAGCTCCTGGCTTACGTCCATCTGAACGACAAGCTGGTGAACGCCGAGCTGATCCGGCGCGGCCTGGGCCGGTTCAGCATGAACTGGAACCCCATCCGGCACGCGGCCGAGATGCAGAAGGCGGAGTCCGAGGCCCGCGACGCCAAGCGCGGATTGTGGGGCCGGATCAAGGAGTACGTCCCGCCCCGGCCGCAAACCCGTGACGATGACTATGACCGGGGCCGGGACCGCGGTTATGATGATTCCGGCGATGACCGCGACGACGGTGGCCGCGAAGTCAACATCTATCGCCGGGAATACGAGAGGGACCACTAGACTGATGGCGGAACCGGAGACATACCGGGTCAGGCTGGAGAGCTTCGAGGGCCCGCTGGACCTGCTGCTCTACCTCATCCGCAAGAACGAGGTGGAAATCTACGACATACCCATTGCCCTGATCGTGGAGCAGTACATGGCCTACCTCGACCTGATGCGGAGCCTCAACCTCGACGTGGCCGGAGACTTCATCGTCATGGCCGCGACCCTGTCCCATATCAAGTCGCAGCTGCTCTTGCCCCGCACCGGCGAGGAGGCCCTGGCCGAGGAGGAGGGCGAGGACCCGCGCGCCGAGCTGGTGCGCCGGCTGCTCGAATACCAGCGCTACAAGGAGGCCGCGCAGGGATTGATGGCCCGGCCGGTGCTCGGCCGCGATGTGTTCGTGCGGCCGCCGTCGCAGGAGCTGATCGAGGAGGCGGCCCGGGCGGCGGGCATTTCGCCGATGACCTTTGCCGAGGTCGGGGTGTTCGAGCTCTTGGAGGCCTTCAAGGAGGTCATGGACCGGGCCAAGGTGACCAACTGGCACGAGGTCACCATGGAGCGCATCTCCATCATGGACCGCATCAACGACATCCTGGCCCTGCTCCGCGACGTGGACAGCCTGGCCTTTGACCAGCTCTTCACCAGCGTCACCGACAAGGCCATGATCATCGCCACCTTTTTGGCGCTGCTCGAGCTCATCCGCCTTAGGGTGATCAAGGCCCACCAGGAGCGGCCGCTCGGGCCCATCCACCTGGTCCGCGCCGTCACCATTGACGACCAGTGGCTTAGCGACAACCTGCCCCATTTTGACCAGGGCATTGACTGAAAGCGATCTTCGCTGGAAAAGGTCCTTTTTTTCACGCAAAGGCGCAAAGATCGCAAAGAAAAAATCATGTCTTAACCTTTGCGTTCTTCGCGCCTTTGCGTGAAAATAAAATCGTTGGTTTCCACGGCCAGCGAAAAAGAGGGAGATAAAAGTGGAACGCGAAAGAATCGAGTCCATTATCGAGAGCCTCTTGTTCGTGGCCGGCGAGCCGGTGCCGCTCAAGCGCATGTGCGAGGTGATCGGCGAGGCCAAGAAGGCGGAGGTCCTGGCCGCCCTGGACGAGCTCATGCGCCGGATGGACAGCCCGGAGCGCGGCCTGCGCGTGGTGGAGGTCGCGGGCGGCTACCAGTTCCAGACAGCTCCCGACAACGCCCTCTGGGCGGGACGGCTGCTCCAATCCAGGCCCATGCGGCTCTCCCGCGCCTCCCTGGAAACCCTGGCCATCGTGGCCTACCGCCAGCCCGTCACCCGGGCGGAGGTGGACGAGATCCGCGGCGTGGACAGCGGCGGCGTACTGAAGACCCTGCTCGAGTACGGGTTCATCCGCATCGCCGGAAGGAAGGACGTGCCCGGAAGGCCACTGATCTACGCCACCGACAAGCGGTTCATGGAATTCTTCCGCCTGAAAAGCCTGGCCGAGCTGCCCACCCTCCGCGAGCTCTCCGAAATCCAGGAGGACAGGATCGCAGAAGCCGAACAACAGGGAATTCTGCCCCTCGAAGACCCCTCCGGACCCGATGAGGAGCTCAAGGACCCGGAACGGGTGGACGGACCCGACCATGGGCCTGACCCCGGCCGGGAGCGAGGCGACGACCAGGAATCCGATGATGAACAAAAGTTCCCGGATGAGTCGCCGGAGCCCGGGCCGGAAGAAGACGAGTGATCGGCCGGACCGCAATTATGATATGATGATCTTCCTCAAAGCATGAAACAGGGCTGTCCTCGGAGCAGAACATGAATCGCGCGCGGGACCAATTAGTGACAATTTACAAGGGCCGGGCCATCGCCTGCTGGATCATGTGCGCCGGCGTGATCGCCCTGGGCTGGGCTACCAAATCCGATGCTTTGCACTGGCTCGTGGTCCTGGCCTTGCTGGAAAGCACCCTGAACCAGCCATTACTTTATCCGGCCCTGGCAAAAAAGGTTCGCCCCATAATCCTGGCCCGCCTCAACATCATAGTTGATATCATCATCTTCACTTACGGCCTCCACTTCTTCGGCGGGTACAAGTCCGGCATCCTCATCTCCGGCTACATGCTCATCATGCTCTACGCCTTCCTGGCCGTGCGCCCCCGCGAGGGCATCATCGCCACCGTCGTCAGCATCGCCGCGTTCGCCATCATGTATCTTCTGGAATCCAAAGGCATTGTTCGGTTACATCCCGCCTTGGATGTTGAAAAAGCCGGATGGAAGGTCCTGATCATCATCACCATGGTGCTCCTCCTCATCCCCGCCTACGTCGGACGCAACATCTACAGCACCATCCTCGCCCAGGAAATAAAGCTCCAAAAGGCCCTTGACCGCGGCCTCCGCCTCTTTACCGATGCCCGCGACGCCATGCTCCTCATTACTCCCGAGGCCAGGGTCGAGCAGGCCAACCCCAAGGCCGCCGAGCTCTTCAATCAGCCCCTCAAGCAGATGCGCGGACGAATGCTCACCGAGATCCTGGCCCCCGAATCAACCGATGACTTCGCCGTCCTCATCCAGAACGTCTCAACCGGGCAGCAGGTTTTCGGGTCCAATTTAAGGCTCCGGCTCCCCGACGGCGCCGAGCGCCTGGTCGAGGTCAGCGCCATGCCCTTCGCGCGCGAGCGGGGGACGTCCGCGATTTTCATCGTGCTCCGCGACGTCACCGAGCGCCGGCGCCTTGAAGGCGAGCTTAAAAAATATTCCGAGGAGCTCGAGCTCCGCGTCGAACAACGCACCGCCGAACTCGAGGAATCCAAGGAACGATACCAGAGCACGTTCGAGAAGGCAGCCGTGCCCCTGGCCTGGCTCGACCCCGACGGGACCCTCCAGTCCGCCAATAAATTCTTCTACGGCCTGACCGGACTCGATAAGAACATGGAGGGCAAATTCCAGCTCGTCGAAATCTTGGACAAACTCACCGACCGCGAGCAGGTCGCTCAGTACCTCATCCTCCACCGCAAGGGATACGACGCGCCCACCCGCCTCGAGCTGGCCATCCGCACCGGCGGCGGAAAAATCCTCTTCACCGAATGGTTCATCCGCTTCGAGCCGCTCACCGACCAGCTCCTGGTATCCATCATTGACGATACCGAGCGAAGGCTCGCCGAGAAGGCCATGCGCGAGAGCGAGGAAAAATACCGCGCCCTGGTCGAGACCTCGCCCGACTCCATCGTGGTCTCCGATCTCGAAGGCAAGGTGGTCATGGCCAACCGCCAGGCGCTTCGCCTCTACGGCTGCGCGAGGGAGGAGGAGCTGCTCGGACTGAACTCTTTCGATTTCGTCGCCCCCGAGGAACGCAAGCGGGCCCTGGACAACGCCATGAAGGTCATGGAGACCGGGCGGATCCAGAACATCGAGTATACCATAATCAGAAAGGACGGGACCCCATACCCTGGGGAGGTCAGCGCCTCCCTGATTCGCGACGCTGAAGGCCGGCCCAAGTATTTCATCGGGGTCACCCGCGACATCAGCAACCGGAAGAAGATCGAGAACGCCCGCAAGGAAAGCGAGAAAAAATACCGGTCCCTCTTCGAGCAGTCCCGCGACGTCATCTATATCACCACGCGGGAAGGAACATTCCTCGACATCAACCCCGCCGCCACCGAGCTCTTCGGATACGAGCGCTCCGAGATGATCGGGATGGACGTCCGCAAAATCTACGCTGATCCCGCCGACCGCGACCGCTTTAAAAAGGAGGTCGAGCAAAAAGGGGCCGTCAACGATTACGAGGTCAGGTTCAGCAAAAAAGACGGGACCATCATGGACTGCCTGCTCACCTCCACTCTCCGCCGCGACGCCTCGGGCAATATCACGGGCTACCAGGGAATCATCCGCGACGTCACCGAGAGGAAAAGGGCCGAAGAGGCCCTCAAGGAAAGCGAGGCCCGCTACCGCCTCCTGGTGGACACCTCGCCCGACGCCATCGTCGTCACCGGACAAAACGGGATTATAACCATGCTCAATGAAAAGGCCCTCAAGCTCTTCGGGGCGGAGGCCGTGAAGGACGTCCAGGGCCGCAAAGCATACGAATTCATCGCCAAGGACTTCGAGCAGCAAACCGAGGAAATCGCTCAGCGGCTCCGGGAGTTCGGGAGTATTGCCGGCGTCGAGTTCACCATGATCCGAAAAGACGGGTCCATCCTGCCCGTCGAGCTCAGCGCCTCCATCATCCGCGACGGTCAGGGCGCGCCCGCCGGCTTCATCGGCGTCATCCGCGACATCACCGACCGCAAGCGCGTGGAAATGGAGCTCACCCGTTACCGCGAGCGCCTCGAAGAACTCGTCGAGCGCCGCACCGCCGAGCTCACCGCCGCCAACGAGCAACTGAAAAACGAGGCCGCCGAGCGCGAGCGCGCTGAGGATTCACTCCGCGAGAGCGAAGCCAAGTACCGCGCCCTCTTCGAGTCAGCCCCCGAAACCATCGCCGTGGTCGGATTGGATGGCACCATTCTCGACCTCAACACCTCCCGCGGCATCCTCACCAGCCTGCCCCGCGAGGAAAGGATCGGCAAGCCCTTCAGCCAGGTCGGACTGATCAAGGAAAAAGACGTGCCCGGATACGCCGACCTCATAGCCAGCCTCATCCGCGGGGAAAAAGTCCAGCCCTTCGAAGTCAAGCACACCCCGCCCGGCGGAGACGCCGTCTGGCTCGAAATATTTCCTTCCGCCCTGAAAAAGGACGGAAAGGTCCATGCCATCCAGGTCATGACCCGCGACATCACCGCGCGCAAGCGGGCCGACCAGGCTCTCCGGGAGAGCGAGGAGCGCTACCGCCTGCTGGCCAATAACGTCACGGACCTCATCTGGACAGCGGATTTGAACCTCCAAATCACCTACATCAGCCCGTCCATTGAGCGCCTGCGCGGGTATACCGTCGAAGAGGCCTTCCACCAAACTCTGGAACAGAGGCTGACGCCGGAGAGCCTGCGCATGGCCATTCAGGTTCTCAGCGAAGAGATGGAAATAGAAAAGAGGCCGGATAAAGACCCGAAACGGAAACGGACGCTCGAATTTGAGGAACGCTGCAAGGACGGCTCCACAATCTTGACCGAAGCAAGTATCTCTTTCCTGCGCGACCCCGCCGGAAACCCCGTCGGGTTCCTCGGGGTCACCCGCGACATCACCCAACGAAAGCGGACCGAGGCCGAGCTCAATAAATACCGCGAGCGCCTCGAAGACCTGGTCGAGAAGCGCACCGCCGACCTCCTCAATGCCAACGAAAATCTTCGCTTCGAGATCGCCGAGCGCGTTAAAACCGAACATGACCTCCTGGCCAGCGAACGAAAATACAGCACCCTCTTCCAGGACTCCCGCGACGCCGTGTACCTCGTGAGCACCGACGGCAGGCTCCTTGATGTCAACCAAGCCGCCGTGGAACTGTCCGGTTACTCCCGCGAAGAGCTCCTGGGAATGAACGTCATGGATCTCTACGTGGATCCGCGCCAGAGGGACGACTATCGCGAGCAGATCGAAAAAACCGGCGCCGTCCGCGATTACGAGGTCAAGCTCCGCGACAAAGACGGACGCGAGCGCGACGTCATCATCACCTCCACCCTCTGGCGGGGAAAAGACGGCGAGGTGCTCGGTTTCCACGGCATCATCCGGGACATCACCGACATTAAGAGGACCGAGCGGGCCATCAGGGAGAGCGAGCAACAATACCGCACCTTGGTCGAGACCTCACCCGACGCCATCATCATGGTGGACCTCGCCGGCAACATCCTCACGGCCAACCGCCGCGCCCTCGAGCTCTGGGGAGGACCAGGCCTCCAGGAGCTGATCGGGCAAAACGCCTTCCCCCTTGTAGCTCAAGCCGACCGTGAAAGAGCCGTGGAAAAACTGGCCTCCGTCGTCACCAATGGTCAGGTCAGGGACCTCGAGCTGACCCTGTTACGCCACGATGGCTCAGAATATCCGGGTGAGGCCTCCGGGACCCTGATCCGGGACTCCAATAACCGGCCGTCCGCCATTATCGTCGCCTTCCGCGACATCATCGAGCGCCGCCGCGCCGAGCAGGCGCTGCGCCAATCCCAGGACCAACTGCTCCAGGCCGAGCACATGGCCGGGGTCGGACAGATCGCCGCCGGCGTCGCCCACGACATGAACAGTCCCCTCACCGCCATCAGCTATTACTCCCAGGCCCTCGAAAAATTGCAATCCCTCAAAAAGGCCGACCGGGAGAACGTCAAGCGCATCGAGGAATCCGTGGAACGCATCCAGCGCCTGCTCGCCCGCATCATCAACTACGCCTCCACCAAGAGCGCCGAGTTCGAGCCGGTGGACCTCAATACCCTGGTCCGCCAAGTCCTCGACGCCCTCTCCCATGAAATCGAGACCAGGCCCAATGCCGGCCTGAAAACCCGGCTCGATGATAAGGTCCCCAAGGTCAACGGCTCCGCCGAACACCTCTTCGACCTGATCTCCAACCTCGTCATCAACGCCCTCCAGGCCCTCGGAACCAAGAAGGGCCAGGTCACCGTGTCCACCCGTTTAAAACGCGGCATGGTCGAACTCATGATCGCCGACACCGGGGTCGGAATCCCCAAGAAAGATCTGCCCGACATCTTCACCCCCTTCGTCTCCCGCCGCAAAGACGCACAGGGAACCGGACTCGGACTCGCCATCGTCCAAAGGATCGCCAGGCTCCACGGCGGAGACGTCAAGGTCAAATCCGAGCCGGGAAAGGGAACAACCTTCACCGTCAGCCTACCCCCGGCCGATAATTCTTAGAACCGGATTCATAACCGGGAAAACCATCTGAGATGAAAAGATTATTAACAAGGATGTTCAGGATAACCTCTGTTTTTTTTAAATCCTGAACATCCTGAATATCCTTGTTCTAATTTCTTGGCGGGGTTATGAAACCGCTTCCAAGGAGGAACTGTGAACATTTCCGCCCTCGATTGGCTGATCGTCATTCTCTATTTCATCTTTTCCCTCGCCATCGGCCTCTACTACTCCCGCCGCGCCGGCAAGGACACCACCGAGTTCTTCGGCGCCGGACGAGCGCTCCCCTGGTGGCTCGCCGGGACCTCAATGGTCGCCACCACCTTCTCCTCCGACACCCCCCTGGCCGTGACCGAGCTGGTCTATAAGCACGGCGTCGCCGGAAACTGGCTGTGGTGGAACATGGTCTTCTCCGGCGTCCTCACCGTCTTCTTCTACGCCCGCCTCTGGCGCCGAGTCGGGGTCCTTACCGACATCGAGTTCACCGAGCTCCGCTACGGCGGAAAGCCCGCCGCCATCCTCAGAGGCTTCCGCGCCATCTACCTCGGCGTCCTCGTCAACTCCGTCATCATGGGATGGGTCATCTCCGCCATGGGCACCATCATCTCCGTCGCCACCGGCCTCGACCGCTGGGTCGCCATCGCCGTGTGCCTCGTCATCACCGTATTCTATGCCGGGCTCTCCGGGCTGTGGGGAGTCGTCATCACCGACGCCTTCCAGTTCGTCATCGCCATGGCCGGCTCCATCGCCCTCTCCGTTTTTGGCTTGAGAGCCATCGGCGGCATTGACGGGCTCAAGGCCCGGCTGCTCGAACACGCCGGCTCGCCCGAAAAAGTGGACACCTTCCTCTCCGTCCTGCCCCCGGTCGGCCAAGCCCTCTGGCTGCCGCCCGTGCTCTTCTTCACTTACATCGGGGTCCAGTGGTGGGCATCGTGGTATCCGGGCGCCGAGCCCGGAGGCGGCGGCTACGTGGCCCAGCGCATGTTCTCGGCCAAGGACGAGAAACACTCGCTCCTCGCCACCCTCTGGTTCAATATCGCCCACTACGCCATCCGGCCCTGGCCCTGGATCCTCACCGCGCTCTGCGCCGTCGTCCTCTACCCCGACATCAAGAACCCGCGCGAGGGCTATATCCTCATGATGGTCAACTACCTCCCCACCGGAATGCTCGGACTCATGCTCGCCGCCATCGCCGCCGCCTTCATGTCCACCATCTCCACCCATATCAACTGGGGCACCTCATACGTGGTCAAGGACTTCTACCAGCGCTTCATCAACAAACACGCGACCGAGGGCCATTACATCAACTTCGCCCGCGTCCTCTCCGTCTTCCTCATGATCACGGGAGGGCTCGTCGGATACATCATGCAGTCCCAGACCGGCGGATGGGAACTCCTCCTCACCATCGGCGCCGGAACCGGACTCGTTTACATCCTCAGATGGTTCTGGTGGCGCATCAACGCCTGGTCCGAAATCTCCGCCATGCTCGCCGCCCTCATCGTATCCCTCTCCCTCAAATTCATGCAGGGCGCGAAGTGGATCGTCTTCCCGGAAGAGACCGCGTTCGCCTACGAGATCATGATCACCGTCGCCTTCACCACCGCGGCATGGCTCATCGCCACCATGATCACCGCCCCCGAGTCCGACTCCGTGCTCGACAACTTCTTCCGCCGCGCCCGGCCCGCCGGACCCGGATGGAAGCCCGTCCGTGACCGACTCGGCGACTCCGTCAAAATCACCGACAACCTCTTCTACTCCTTCC
Source organism: bacterium (assembly GCA_035527835.1). GTDB lineage: Bacteria > RBG-13-61-14 > RBG-13-61-14 > RBG-13-61-14 > DATKZS01 > DATKZS01. The sequence continues at coordinate 30,592 of DATKZS010000012.1, read as the reverse complement.
TCGACTGGATCGCCGGCTGCGGACTCATCTACGCCTTCCTCTTCGGAGTCGGCAAAATCATCATGAAAGAATTCCTCCCCGGCTCCCTCCTCATCCTCCTCGGCCTCGCCGCCGGCGCCTTCATCTATTGGGACCTCTCCCGAAGAGGATGGGAGACCGTGGCCAAATGACAAAGTGATTAAGTGCGAACGTGAAAAGAGTATTATGGCCTGGATTTACTGATTGGAATATCGAAGTGTTCTTAAGCGAGGAGGGTGCAAGCTATCGGAATCTATTCAAGACTGATGCTTGGTGATCAGCTCCTGCACCAACGGGACCAGGTCGGTGGGAATTTCCATCAGGGTATGGCCGGGAAGCTCGAAGGCCGCTTCATCCTCCGCGACCGCCTCGATTTCGGACTGTTCCTCATAATGAGCGAGCACCTTGCTCACCCGATCTTCGTTCCAGCCTGAGGGAAATTTGTTCTTTCTCATATGAGTCCCCTTCTGCGCTGCCGCTTCCGATATGCGGCCAACGGTTTGCCTTTCAATTCATAGGCTGTGATCACAAATAAATTCTCGGATCCCTGATCGCGCACGTAGATGACCTTCAAATACCTGCCCGCCGCCGTTTGCCCCAGGGCGATCCGGCATCCATCGCGCCCTGACCTGTCTTCACCCGCAAATTTAATGACGATGGTGGCTTCATCTTCGGTGACTCCATGGCGATACAGGTGCGGCTCTTCGGTCTCCGGGTCAATGTAAAAACGGATTTTCATCCTTACGGCCAGATTCGTATCATATCACTAATCATAAGTTAATTCACCACGAGACTATTGTCAAACGTTCGCAACGGCATGAAGTAAAGTTCAGATGACTGATTGATACGGTTGAGAGCATTCAGATAAGATATACAGCCTCTTGCTGACCCGGCGGCGAGAATATTGTATATTATTGAGAGTGCATTGGCGGCAGTCGGATGTTCCAGATGCCGCCTCCAGAACATTTTATGAGGGAGAAATAACATGCGCGGAACAAAGAGATGGCTTATCGCGGTTATGGTCCTGTGCGGACTTTTATCCTGGTCCGCGGCCTCTTTCGCCCAGACCTTCCAGGCCGGGGCTGCCCTTGCCGACATTACACCGGACGTGCATAAGTGGAAGGTCAACTCCATCGGCTATTTCTCGCACAAGGTCATGACCGGAGTGCACGACCGGGTGTATTGCGAGGCGCTGGCAATGGGCGACGGACAGGGCGAGGCCGTGATCGTGACTTGCGACCTGATGGGCACGCCGCCCGTGCTGCGGAGGAAAGTGCTGGACGGGCTCGCGGGCGCCGGCATCGGCGACGACAACCTGCTCTTCTCGTGCAGCCACACCCACTCCGGGCCCGGCAACATGATGCCCAACCTGATCGCGCGCCTCGGCTTCGGCGCCTATAACGAGGAGCTGACCCAGTGGACCGCGGACCAGATCATTTCCGCCGTGAAGGATGCCCGCGCCTCCATGAAGCCCGCCGTGCTCAAGGTCGCGGTGACCACGGTAGCCAACGCGACCCGCAACCGCCGCGACCCGGCCGGCTCCTATGACTACGACACCCGCCGCTTCAGCTCCGCCTATGACCCCGACAACCCCGAGAACCTCATTGACCCCGCCCTCACCGTGATCAAGGTGGACGGAGAGGACGGATCGCCCATCGCGCTGCTCTTCCACTTCGCCACCCACGGGACCGTGCTCTCCGCCCAGAACCTCGACCTCTCCGCCGACTGGTCCGGCGCGGCCCGGGCCAAGGTCGAGGCCCACGCGCCCGGCTACGTGGTCATGTACATGAACGGCACCGAGGGCGACCAGGCGCCCGCCATGGACCAGGACAATAACTCCGACCTCGACTACCTCGGCATCATCGGCGGAAGAGTCGCCGACGGCGTGATCGCGGCCATGGACGACGCCCAGCCGGTTACGGCCGTGCCGGTGCGCGGCGTCATGGCCCGCATCGCCGTCCCGCCCACCACCAATAAGCTCGCGGACATGACCGTGCCCAAGGCCCTGATCAAGCATTACTTCCCGGCCATGCCGCTCCAGGCCGTGCGCATGGGCGACGTGGTGTTCATGGCGCTGCCGGTCGAGGCCATTGCCTCGATCGGTCTCACCATGAAGGCGGGCGCCCGGGGCGCGGGCGTCCCGTATCCGCTGGTCGCCGGCCTTGCCAACGACCACGGCATGTACGCGGCCACGCCCGACCAGTTCGAGCGCGGCGGCTACGAGGTGGACAACACCGTGTTCGGAAAGATCGAGGCCGGCTTCCTCATCGGCGAGCAGATGCTCCTGGCCCGCCAGGTAATGAGGTGATGAGGCCCGAAAAGAAGAATTAAAAAAGCGACAAGGATATTCAAGATTCACAGGATAAGATTTTTAAAAATTATCCTTGACATCCTTATAATCCTTGTTTCTTATCTGATACGGCAAATCGCCAGAAAAACTGGAGGGACCATGAAAAAGGTAAAAGTCTTTTGCGCCGGCCTCATAGTGTTAGTCGCGCTGGCCCTTTCCATCCCGGCCTCCGCCGCCTTCATGGCCGGGGCCGCCGCCGCCGACATCACTCCTGACCTCAGTGCCATGAAGGTCCCGTCCTCCGGCTACGGCGACCGCGGGCCGAAGCCGATGGAGGGTGTGCACGACCCCATCATGTGCAAGGCCCTGGTGGTCAGCGACGGCGCTAATAAGGCCGCCATCGTCACCTGCGACATGGTCGGCATCTCCCCGGACCTCCGCGCAAAGGTCCTGGCCGCCGTCCAGGGAACCGGCATTGACGACCATAACCTGCTCATGGCCGCGAGCCATACCCACTCCGGGCCCGGCGCCATGCTCAACAACGGAATCGCCGGCGTCGTCTTCGGAAAATACAACGATAAGCTCACGCAGCAGACCGCGGACCGCATCGGGGCCGCCGTGAAACAGGCCGACGCCTCCATGCGGCCCGCCGTGCTCAAAGTCGGGACCGCATCCGCTCCCGACGCCACCCGGAACCGCCGCGACCCGGCCGGCTCCTACAACTACGATACCCGCCGCTTCTCATCCGCCTACGAGCCCAACAATCCGCGCAACAGCATTGACCCGGCCGTCACCGTGGTCGAGGCCGTGGGCGAGGACGGCAAGCCCATCGCCGTGCTCGTGAGCTTCGCCACCCACGGCACCGTGCTCGGCCCGGACAACATGCAACTCTCCGCCGACTGGCCCGGCGCGATGCAGAAAAAAATCGAGGCCGCGCTGCCCGGCGCCGTGGCCCTCTACATGAACGGCGCCGAGGGCGACCAGGCGCCCGCCATGGACCAGGACGACCACACGGACTTCGAGTACCTCGACATCATCGGGGTAAAAGTGGCCGACGCCGCGCTCGCCGCCCTGGACAACGCCGCTACCGTAGCCGCCGCGCCGGTCACGGCGGTCATGGAGCGCCGCGCCATGCCGCCGGGCAAGGTCGTGATGGGCTACCACGTGCCCTCCGCGCTCATCAAGCACTATTTTCCCGAGCTCCCGCTCCAGGCCGTGCGCGTGGGCGACGTCGTGTTCATGGCCGCGCCGCTGGAGATGGTCACCGCCATCGGCCAGACCCTGAAAAGCGGCGCGCGCGGGCAGGGCGCCAGGTATCCAATCGTCGCCGGACTCGCCAACGACACACTGCTCTATTGCGCCACCCCCGAGGATTTTCCTAAGGGCGGCTACGAGGTTGGCAACACCATCTTCGGCGAGATCGAGGCCGGCGTGGTCATCGGCGAGCAGATGCTGCTGGTCAGGAAGCTCATGGCGAGCGAATAAATGAAAATTTTGCGTCGCGCCTTAATCGTCCTCGCCAGCGGACTCATCATCCTGTTCTCGGCGGCGGCCGCTGATGAATCAGTCTTCTCCGCCGGCGCCGCCGTGGCCGATATCACTCCCGACCTCTCCGCGCGCCGCGTGCCCCTGGCCGGCTACAGCGCGCGTCTGCTCCGGCCCGCCCGCGGCGTCCACGACCCCATCCACTGCAAGGCCATCACCGTTAGCGACGGCGCGAGGAGCGTGGCCCTCGTGAGCTGCGATCTCGTCTCCGTCTCTGCCGCGCTCCGGGAAAAAGTCATTGCCGATCTTGCCGGCACGAATTACGGCGACGATAACCTCCTGCTCTGCGCTACTCACTCCCACTCAGGACCGGCCGGCTACGACAAGAACGCGCTCTTCCAGGCCCTGTTCGGCCGCTATAACGACGCCTTCACCACCGAGCTCGCGCACAAGATCGCCGCCGCCGTCAAGGCCGCGGACGCGGCCCGGGAGCCCGCGGCCATGCGCATCGCCGCGGCCGAGCTGCCCGGCCTCGTGCGCAACCGCCGCTTTGGCAAGGACTACAGCTACACCACCCGGCACTCCAAGAGCGCCGCGCCAGCCGCAGGCCCCACCAATCCGGTCCTTACCGTGGTCCGCTTCGACGGCGCGGACGGCGCGCCCATTGCCGTGCTGTTTCACTTCGCGGCCCACGCCACCATCATGGGCGCCGATAACATGCTGATCACAGCGGAATGGCCCGGCGTGGCCATGGACCGGATCGAGGCCGCGGCGTCCGGCGCGGTCGCCATGTTCATGAACGGCGCCGAGGGCGACCAGACACCCATCGTCCTCGACGACGGCGCCGATGACTGGACCTGGAGACAGAGGATCGGATCGCAAATGGGCGACGCCGTGATTGCCGCGCTGGACACTGCCTTCCCCGCTCCCGCCGCGCCGGTGAGCTATGCCCTCATGCGTGAGAGCGTCCCCGGGCCCGGCCACATCATGGGCCTCCCGCTCTCCGCCCGCGCGACCCACGCCCTCTTCCCCGCGCTCACCCTCCAGGCCGTGCGCATCGGCGACCTCGCACTCCTCGCCGTGCCCGTGGAGATGACCGCGACGCCCGGCAAGCAGCTCCGCGACTCCGCTCTCCGGCCCGGCATAACTCATCCCCTGGTCGTCGGCCTGGCCAACGATTTCTACTGGTACTGCGCCGAACCGGACGAGTTCAGCGAGGGCTCATCCTACGAGCCGGGCACAACCATCTTCGGAAAAAAGGAAGCGGGCATCGTGATCGAGGAACAAATGAAGCTTATGGATCAGGTTATGGGCCGGCAACAATAAGCGCGAAGAATAACGCCAAGACCGCCAAGAAGAATTTTTAAAATATAATTTCTTGGCGGCCTTGGCGTCTTGGCGGTTATCTTCGGCTCGATTTTGTCCTCAGTCCTTCATCAGTCCGAGCGGCATCACCGCTTCCATGCCCAGGAAGTAGGCGGCCTTTTCCAGGATCCGGCCCACGTGGCCGGGCACAATGGCGGTGTGGTGGGGAAAGTCGCGGAGCAGCGCGCCGTATAATGTGTCCAGGTCCTTGACCTCCACCCAGGCGTTGCCCCCGAACGTCGAGCCGTCAGCCTTTACCACGTCGCCCTCGCAGATCAAGAGCTTCCACGCGCCGTCTCCGCTCTCGGTGATCCGGGCCAGCGTCACCGGGCCGGGGTCGGTCTCCAGCTCCACCGTCCCGAACGCGTTCTCCGCGCCCACCGTGTCCGCCACGATCTTGTGGTATGACATCACGCGCTTCCTTTTAGTGAAGCTCGGCGGGAACACGCCGCAGTGCCAGGCCGAGAACACGTTCTTCCTTTTGTAGTGGCGGTTGTTCCAGTCGGCCAGCGCCGACGCGCGGCCGGCCGCCAGCGCCAGCATGTGCATGGACAAGGTCCCGTGAATGTCCACCTCGCACGCCGCGGGTATGCCCTCTTCGTCCAGCCGCCCCATGATCACGCACGGCGTCACCCCGTAGTCGGTCTGGATCGAGGTCCAGCACTGGATCGCGATGCCGCTCATCTCGAACTCCGCGACCTTGTCGCGCAGCACGATCTCGAGGCGCGCGAGCTTCGTAAGCGCCGCCTTGTCAGCCCCGCCAGCGCTCGCTGTCTTCTTGAGCTCTTCCACCGTCTTCTTGATCCGGCCCTGGTCATCCAACTTTCCCGCAAGCCCGAAAATCTCCGAGAGCGGCAGCGGCACCACCTTGATTCCGAAGCTCCGGAGCAGCGAGGCCTCGTCGAACACGCACGTCTCGAACTCGCGCGGCCGCGTCCCGAACTGGCCGTACACCGCGCCCCTGATCCCCCGCGCCACCCGGCACATCGCGCCGAAGTCGGCGAGCTCCTTGATAAAGGCCGGCTCGTCCGGGTAGGTGTTGGCCACCTTGGGGAACACGTACTTCGCGCCGCGCCGCCGAAGCGCCGTGGCAATGGACAGAAGCCCGCAGAACGCGTCGCGCCGGTCCGACGTCGGCGTCAGCTTGCCCTCTTCCTTGCAGCCGAACAAAAAGATCGGACCGCCGTGCGCGCCGCCGATCGCGGCCTCCGCCGCCGGAACCTCGTTCCCGAAATTCACCGCGCCCACCACCACGCCCGCCACGTGCTGCTCGCGGAACAACTTCGCCGCCTTCATCGCCTCCCCGTGGCTCTCCACGAGCCCGTTGCGAGTCAGCTCCGGGCCCGGGACCACCGGCGCAAGACCCGCCCGCGTCATCGCCACGATGGTCAGGTCGCGCATCTTCATGGCCAGCTCCTGGCTGAAAAAGCCGCGGCTCGCCGGCACAAAACCGATCTTAAATTCCTGTTTCATCTCTCTCCTCCCGGCGCGGTTTCTGAATCCGCCGTTATTTTATCCGGTTCTGGCACCGCCCGCTACTTCTTGAGCAGCCGGCTTTTCAGCTCGTCGAGAATGGTGAGGGCCTCCAGCGGCGTGAGTGATTGCGGGTCCAGCGCCTTGACGCGGCTCACGATGTCGTCGGCCGCCGGGTCCGCCGGACGGGTGAAGAAGTTGAGCTGCGCGGACCCAACCTTATTGTGCGCGCCTTTGGCGGACTTGCCGATCACGGGCCGGCCGGCTGGATCGTGCTCCACCGCTTCGAGGTTCGCGAGAATTTCTTTGGCCCGCTCGATCACGGGCGAGGGCAGCCCGGCGAGTCTGGCCACCTGGATGCCGTAGGAGCGGCTGGTTGAGCCCGGCGCCATCTTGCGCAGGAAGATGACGTTGCCCTCCCACTCCTTGACCAGGATGTGATAGTTCTTGATGCGCTCGCGGGTCTCGGTGAGGTCCACCAGCTCGTGGTAGTGGGTTGCGAACATGGTCTTGGCCTGGTGGCCGGGGGTGTCGTGGAGGAACTCGGCCACGGCCCAGGCGATGGATAGTCCGTCAAAGGTGGAGGTGCCGCGTCCGATCTCGTCGAGCAGCACCAGGCTCTTATTGGTGGCGTGGTGGAGGATGTTGGCGGTCTCGGTCATCTCGACCATGAAGGTGCTCATGCCGCGGACCAGCACGTCGGAGGCGCCCACGCGCGTGAAGATGCGGTCCGCCACTCCGATCGCGGCTTCCTCCGCCGGCACGAACGAGCCCATCTGCGCCAGGATCACGATCAGCGCGGTCTGGCGCAGCACCGTGGATTTTCCCGCCATGTTCGGACCGGTGATGATGAGGATCTGGTGGTCGTCGTTGTCGAGCCGCACGTCATTGGGCACGAAGCGCTCGGACTTGACCAGCTCCGCGATCACCGGGTGCCACCCGCCCTTGATCTCGATCCGGTCCTCCCCGTCAACCTGCGGACGCGTAAAGCGCTTGCGCGAAGCGAGCTCGGCAAGCCCCAACACCGCGTCCAGCCGCCCGAGCTCCCGCGCCGTCTCGGCGAGCTTTGCGCCCCGCGCCGCGACCCTATCCCTCAGCTCGCAAAACAGCTCATAGTGCAGCTCGGTCAGCCGCTCCTCCGCCCCCAGGATCTTGGTCTCCAGGTCCTTCAACTCCGGCGTGATGAAGCGCTCCGCGTTCACCAGCGTCTGCTTGCGGATGTAGTCGGCCGGCGCCAGGCGCAGGTTCGCTTTGGTCACCTCGATGTAATAGCCGAACACCTGGTTGTACTTGACCTTGAGGCTCGCGATGCCCGTGCGCTGCCGCTCGGTAGCCTCCATGCGGGCGATCACGGACTTGGCGTCGCGCATGAGCGCGGTGAGCTCGTCAATCTCCGTGGAGTAGCCGCTCCGGATGATTCCGCCTTCCCGGAGCGAAAACGGCGGGTCGTCCACCAGCGCGCGGTCGAGGAGCGTTACCAGTTCCTCCTGCGCGTCCAGCCGGCCGTGGATCTCCTGAAGCAGCGCTGACTCCCCGTGCGCCAGCACCCCTTTTATTTTGGGCACCAGCTTGAGCGTCTCGCGCACGGCCGCCAGGTCGCGGGCGTGGGCGGAGCCGAAGGACACGCGCGCGGTGAGGCGCTCCAGGTCGGTCACGTGCTCCATGAGGTCGCGCAGGTCGAGGCGGAAGGCGTGGTTCTCCAATGAATACTCGACCGCGTCGAGCCGCTCATTGATCGCGGCCGGGTCGAGCAGCGGATAGTGGAGCCAGCTTAGCAGCGCGCGGCCGCCCATCGGAGTCGCCGTCATGTCAATGAGCCAGAACAGCGAGCCTTTGCTCTTCTGGTCCCGGAGCGTGCGCGTGAGCTCCAGGTTCCTTTTGCTCACCTCGTCCAGAATCATGTAGTCAGCGGTCGTGTAATAGGAGAGCGACGTAATGTGCGAGAGCGGACGCGGTATCGTGATCGGCTCGTCGCCCGAGATCTCGAACGCCGGCGCTTCCTCCGGCTCCTGCGTCTCCTCCAGATAATAAAGCAGCGCGCCCGCCGCGCTGATGGCCAGCGGAAAACCCTCGACCCCGAAGCCCTCCAGCGTCTCCGCGCCGAAGTGATGGAGCAAGGTCTTCCTGGCTCCCGCCTCGTCGAACGCCCCTTCCGGCGGGTGGGCAAGAGGACAAGCCGGCTCCGAGCGCGCCGCGAACTCCTTGATCGCCGGACCGAGCGCCGCGTGGTCCAGGCCCTCCCGCGCGATCAGCACCTCGGCCGGACTCAGACGCCCCAGCTCGTCCACAAGCTCCGCCACCCCCATGGGCTCCGTGGCCTTGAACTCGCCGGTCGAATAATCAATGAAGGCGAGGCCCAGGCCCGTGTCATTCACGGCCACCGCCGCCAGGTAGCGCGGCTCCTTGGCCGAGAGATGGCCCGGGGCCAGCGACGTGCCCGGCGTGATCACCCGCGTCACCGCCCGCCGCACCAAGCCCTTGGCCTTCTTCGGGTCCTCCACCTGCTCGCATACCGCCACCTTGAACCCCGCGTCCACCAGGCGCGCCAGGTACGTGTCCGCCGCGTGATACGGCACCCCGCACAGCGGCACCGCCTCCGGCATCCCGTGGTTCCGCGTGGTGAGGGTTATCTCCAGGGCCTTCGACGCCTTCACCGCGTCGTCATAGAACATCTCATAAAAATCGCCCATCCTGAAGAACAGGATGCAGTCAGGGTACTGCTCCTTGATCTCAAAGTACTGCTTGAGCATGGGAGTGATCTTGTTCATGACGATTCTCGCGGTATGAAAATACCAGATGCGCGGGACGGATGCCAGCTAATAGCGGCGGCCGGGAACCAGACGGGTCAGAGCTTCAGTTTTCAGTTAATAATGAAATAGTCCGAGCTTCGACCACCCCGATATTAACTGAAAACTGAAGCTCTGACCCAAAACGCCCGCTGAAGCGACCGGCCGTGCCGCTTCTTGAAAGCGAGGACCGCGATTGTTAGGATATATTGGCTCCGCCATCAAGTGGCCCGGCATCAGCGATCAAGCCATTCCAGGGAGAGGGGAGATAATGAAAAGGACAAGGTCGGTAATTGTGGCCGCCATGCTCGCCGCGCTCTGGCTCGGCCCGCCCGCGTCATGGGGCGCGGACGGCCCGAATTTTTCCTACCGCTTTTTATGGCCGGCCGACGCCGCGAAGCCGGGCCAGGACCTGGTCGAGCTGTTGCCCGCCGCCGAGGCATCGGTCAAGGAAATCGAGACCGTCCTCGGACCGGTCAAAACCAAGGCCCTGGTTTTAAAGCTTCCATCCGGCACGGCCGCTCTCGACGCCCTGGTCTATCCCGTGCCCGGCCGCGACGATGCCACGGTGATCGAGACCACCACCCGGCTCGAAATCAACGCCCCCACCGGCGATTACTTCAAGCCCGCCTTTGCCGCGCCCGCGATCAAGGCGCCGGACGGCTACGGCCGCGTGCTTACCTTCAAGGTTGACGCCTTCTCGCCCTACTCCTTGAAGCCGGTCGCCACCAGCGGACCCATCATCCTCTATAACGACAGCCTCGACGCCATCGTGATCTCGCCGCTCGACAACTTCCTGGCCGCCATGCAGGCGCCGGTAAGGGGCGAGTGGCTCTGCGGGTTCGGCGGCATGATCGAAAAAATTCCCGCCGGGACCACCCACCAAGTCCTGGTCGTCTCCGGCCACGGCATCAACGCCACCATCCTCAAATGGGGCGACGTGCTCCGGGCCTGGCACCAGCACCAGCGGCCCGACGCATACGCCGACGTGGGCCTCAAGTACCTGGGCTACTGGACCGACAACGGGGCCTATTATTATTACAAGACCGAAAAGGGCATGAACTACCATGACACCCTGCTGGCGGTGAAGCAGGACGCGGACGCGAAGGGCATCCCGTTCGGCTATTTTCAGCTCGATTCCTGGTGGTATCCGAAGGCGCGGACCAACAACCTGCTTAACGCCTTCCGCGGCGGCTCGCTGTTGTGGGAGCCGATCCCGGAGCTGTTCCCTGAGGGCCTGCCCGCGTTCCAGCAGGCGCTCGGCCTCCCGCTCGAGGCCCACAACCGCTGGTACAACCAGGACTCGCCCTATTGCGCGCGCTACCAATGCGTTTACGGAACCGGAAGCAAGCGGCCGGCCCTGCCCATTGACCCCAAGTTCTGGGACGAGATCATGGACAACGCCGTGAGCTATGGCGTGCAGGTGTACGAGCAGGACTGGCTGGTCACCCAGATGAACATGATCCCGTGGCTCCGCGACGGGCTCCACAACGCCGAGTCCTGGTTCGATTCCATGGCCGACACGGCTTCCGCCCGCGGGCTCACCATGCAACTCTGCATGGCGTCGCCCGAGTTCTTCCTCCAGCAAATCAAACACGACAATATAACCCAGGTCCGCTGCTCCGACGACTACCAGGCCGGCATTCTCAAGGACTATTACTGGCCCAACTTTCACACCACTTCCATGTTCGCCTACGCCGTCGGGCTGTGGCCGTTCAAAGACAACTTCCAGAGTGCGCCCGGCCAGCGCCCCGTCCGCTCCGAGAAGTGGCCGCTGGAGGAAGCGCTCATCTCCGTGCTCTCGGCCGGAGTGGTCGGCCCCTCCGACCGTATCGGCTACGCGGACCCAGAGCTCCTCATGCGCACCTGCCGCAAGGACGGCGTGCTCCTCAAGCCCGACCGGCCCGCCACGCCCATTGACCTCATGTTCCTGGACAACAAAAAACCGTGGATCGTCACCACCGGCTCGAAACACGACATCGGCGAGACCGTGTACCTGGCCGGCTTCAACATCCGGCCCGCATCCATGCGTGACCCGTCAGTGTCGCTCGCCGACCTCGGCCTCTCCGGAAAGTACATGGTCTATAATTGGCGCACCCGCGAGCTCGAACTCGACGCCGACAAAATCGCCTTCGGCCGCATGCCCCAAAACAACGGCTTCTATTACGTGCTCTGCCCCATGCTCGGAAACGGCATGGCCGTGATCGGCGAGACCGGCAAGTTCGTGACCCTGAGCGTGATGCGCTTCCCTAAAATCAGCTATGCGGCCGGCATGGTCTCCATTGACGTCGCGGGCGTGCCCGGCGAGGAGGTCAAGGTGTCCATCTATTTGCCCTGCCCGCCCCGCAAAATCTCCGGCTGCATGATCCCGGGCGCGCTCGAAGGTATCAGCGAGGGAGTTATGACCACCACCGTCGTCATACCGGACGAGGGGCGGACTACTATCACGGTCGAGTAAGTGCTAGGATAATGTTCGGTTTCAATCTGATCGGCTCTTATTCTTCAGCCCTGAAAGGGCGATAATAAGATAGCCCAGGGTTGGCCGTCTTCGGCCTACCCTGGGATAGCGGTGGCCATAATATCCTTTTCAGCCCTGAAGGGGCGAAATAAAGATGCAACGCAGCGCAGCCGGCGTCGGCCGCGCCCATCAGCAGAAAAAATCTATCAAGGAGTGCGATCATGGCCGAGTTGAAGGTGGAGAAGTCAATCGAGGTCGAGGCCCCGGCGGTCGAGGTCTGGGACGCGATGATGGACGTCAAGAGCTGGCCGCAGTGGAAGCCGTTCATGCCCAAGGCGTCGCTGGCCGGCGGCTACGAGTCCGTCACCTGCGGTACGAAAATCAAGATGAGCGTTATGATCGGCGGCCCGGCGTCCGTGCCCCTCAAGGTGTCGGTCGTGGATTTCCAGAAACCCGGCCGCCTGGCCTGGGAGGGAGGGGTCAAGGGAGTGTTCCATGCCATCCACAGCTTTGATTTCAAGGACAAGGGCGGCAAGACCCTCGTCACCTCCCGCGAGATCTTCACCGGCGCCCTGCTCCCCGTGGTCAAGCTCATGGTCACCGAGGACGACCTGAACAAACTCCACGAGGATTGGGTGAAGGCCATCAAGAAACGGGTGGAGAACAAGCCGGAGGCCGAGGAACCAGCCGCGGCGCATGGACACTAAAAGCTATCAGGAAAACATGGGATTTTTCTCGCACAGAGGCACAGAGAACACAGAGAAAGATATTTAATTAATAATTCTCCGTGAACTCTGTGCCTCTGTGCGAAACCAGACCTAAAATACCAGGAACATCTAGACGGGAATAAATAATGGGCTCTCCGGACAAAAAAACCAGGACCACCTTCATCGCGCTCGCCCTACTGGCCGCCCTGGCCGGCGCGGCGGCCGGAGCGCTCCTGGTCCGGCAATGGCCGGCCAAGGTTCCCGGTCCCATGGTCACGCCCGCACCCGTCGCCAAGATTGATCCCGATCTTTCCGCTTCCTTGCAGGACATGACCAAGGTGCTGGGCGAGATGCGGGAGGAGCAGAACGGCATCCGCCTCCAGGTCGCCGACCTTAATCAGCGCCTGGCCCCCGGCGAGGACCCGGGACTCAATGACACCAACCTCCGCGCCGCCCTGCCCCCGCCCTACGTGCGCAAGGTGGACGAATTCTTCCAGTCCGCCGCCGCCCGCTCCCTCCTCTCGGCCAAGGCCCAGGCCCGGACCAACATCAAGTTCGGCGCGCCCGTCTTCGTCTCATCATCCATCATCACCGTGCCCTATACCGTAGCCGGCAAGCAGCACTACATCATGGTCGGCGTTAAAATCCTCGATTACTTCGACCTCCAGTTCGACGTGCTCTGGGACAGCATGGAAGGCGAATCGCCTTAAAATGAAATTATTATCCCTCGCAAAGGCGCAAAGGACGCAAAGAAATATTCTGACAATTTTTCTTTGCGCGCTTTGCGCCTTTGCGTGAAAACATTCAGGGGGAATAAATATGTACTTTGAAAAGGCAGGACCCCAAAACACCGATGCCGTCATCAAGGCGGCCCTGGAAACCGCCCGCGACCGGGGCCTCAAGCACATCGTGGCCGCCGCCACCGTGGGCACGAGCGTGGACAAGCTCGTAAAGGAAGCGGGGCCGAACGTCACCATCGTGGCCGTGACCCACAACGTGGGCTTTGGCGAGGAGGGCAAAGGCGAGTTCGACCCCCGGATCCGCGAGGCCGTCACCAAGGCCGGACACTTCGTGCTCACCGCCACCCTCGCCACCCGCAACATCAACAAGGCCATCTCCACCCGCTTCGGCGGCTATTCCCAGACCGAGATCGTCAACGCCGCCCTGCGCATCTTCGGGCAGGGGACCAAGGTTGCCATCGAAATAACCGCCATGGCCGCCGACGCCGGCCTCATCCCCTTTGACGACATCATCGCCCTGGGCGGAACCGGACGCGGATGGGACACCGCCCTCATCATCCGCGCCAACTCATCAAACCGCTTCTTCGACATCAAGGTCCGAGAGATCATCTGCAAGCCGTGGAGCTTCTAGGGGAGGAGCAAAAAAAATTTTGCCGCAGATGAACGCAGATGAACACAGATAAAAATTCAGAAACAAAAATATTAGTAATGTCCCAAAAGTGGGGGAGACATTGGATGGAAGGGTCTTGGAGCTCTAATCGAGGGCATGAAGGAAATGTCATGGTCGAGGTCAAAGAACATCACCTGATCTCCTCACTGATGACCATATCCAGACCCTATTCATTCTCTCTCCCCACCAACATATTATTGATATTACGCCATGTTAACAGCTCCCGGCTTCAACTCTTCTCTTCACTCTTTTCTATAAATACAAAAATTCTTTGCCTCACGAGATCTTTCGGTTTAACTCATGGGGATCAGCGCATAATAGTTTTTTTTAGATCGCTGTCCCCCACCTTTGGGACGTTACCAAAATATTTCTTATCTGCGTTAATCTGCGTTCATCTGCGGCAAAAAAATAAATCTTACTAATGCCCCGGAGCCGACATGGAAGCCGTCGAATCAATAATCCCCGGCATCCGCCGGGTAACGCCGCCGCAAAAGCCCGGCTCCGCCTGGCAGGCGCCCAACCTCTACCTCGTGGGCGACGACCAGCTCACCCTGATTGACTCCGGCTACGACCGGGAGGACGACGTCGCAATCGTCCTGGCCGCCATCGGCGGCGCCGCTCTCCAGCGCATCATCCTCACCCACGGCCACGTTGACCACGCCGGTGGCGCATGGCGGCTCCGCGACCAAACCGGCGCCCCGGTCCTCGCCCACCCCGCCGACATGCCATCCATAGAGCGCCGCTTCCCCGGAAGAAGAATTGACCGCCCCATCACCGAGGGCGCGCGGATCATTGCCGGCCCCGTCACCCTCGACGTGATCCTCGCTCCCGGCCACTCCCCGGGCCACGTCATCCTTCACGACGCCAGCCGCCGCATCCTCTTCACCAGCGACCTCATCACCGGCGACGGCTCGTCCCTCGTGGCCCCGCCGGAGGGCAACATGGCAGCTTACATGCGCTCGCTCCACTCCGTCCAGGCCATGACCCTCGACCTCATCCTCCCCGGACACGGCCCTATCGTGCATGACCCGGCCAAGCGAGTCCACGACCTCATCGAGCACCGCGAGCTCCGCGAAATATGCATCGTCAAGTGCCTCGCCGAAGCGCCCGACCCACTTAACTTGAGCGACCTCGTCAAAGCCATGTACCTCGGCCTCATCCACCCCCACCTCATCGGACCCGCCGCCGCCACCGCCTGGGCCCACCTGGAAAAACTCATCGCCCAAGGCGCGGTGATTGCGGAGCCGCGGGCGGAAAGCAATCCCTTCAACAAAAAATTCGCGCTCACTCCCAGGGCAGCCGGAGAGGTCAAGAAGCAGTTCCCTTGAATCTTGTTGCCGCTCTTACCAGGAACGGGTAGAGAACTAGTGTAGTGTATCAAGCCGTTAGTTGATTATTTCTTCCGCCCTGAAAGGGCGATAATAAGATAGCCCAGGGTTGGCCGTCCTCGGCCTACCCTGGGATCTCGGCGTCCCCAATATCCTTTTCAGCCCTGAAGGGGCGAGATAAAGACAGTTCTATGTCGCGCCTTCAGCGCTGAAAAGCATTGAATGATCTCCCTTCCTGGGGTTCACACCCCAGGCTGGAGAATTCCGCGCCTTTGGCGCTGAAAAAGGATCGTTTCGCTACAAGCATGAATTAATGGAAGACCCGCGTAAAAATGAGTTCGAAAAGAACGTGCGGGCGATGGCGGAGTACCGGAAAAAATTCGCCCGTTACAACCGCCGCCGCCGCGCCTTTTTCCGCGCCTTCTTCAAATACTATCACCGCCTGGAAATCATCGGGCAAGAGCGCATCCCGGACGGGCCCGCCCTGATCGTGGCCAATCACAGCGGTGGCCTCGACCTGGACATCGTGGCGCTCAGCCTGGCCGGAGGAGACCGCGACATCCATGTGCTCATCGTGGAGAACTGGCATTTTCTCAACAGCAGGTGGGGAAGATACTACGTGGGCGGCGGGATCCCGCTCTGGACCAGGGGAGGGATCAGGTACGAATACATTGATCCTTACCTTCGACCCGGCGGGGAAAATTACCCCGGCCTGGTGGCGATCTACCCGGAGGGCGATTCCGGGACGTTCCGAGAGCGCCATCTGCTCCAGCCGTTTTTCACCGGCGTGGTCCGCATTGCGCTGCACTACCGCGTCCCGCTCGTGCCCGTGGCCCAGATCGGCTTCCACAACGCCTGCCCCATCGTCTGGGAAATTCAGCGCGACCATTACCCCAACGACCCCATCTGCCCCCTCTTCCCCCTGCCCGCGAAACTCAAGATCGAGTTCGGAGAACCCTTCACCCTGGAACAATTCTACGGCCGCGACCTCTCCCGCGAGGAACAAAACTGGATCGCCAACCAATTCATCCGGCCCCGCCTCGCCGAGGTGATCGCCAGGCACCATCCCGTGGAAATAAAAAAAGCCGGCGTCCCCATGCAGGAGCCGGCCTTAAAGCCTCGCCTTTTTCCCGATCCGTGCGCGAATCAGCTCAATTCATTTATCTAATGGCTTGTCTCCTTACGGTTCGCAAATCTCGTTTAACCTGGCAAATACCAAATTGTCATATTCAGGCCAGCTATCAGGATGTTCTTGCCATACGATAGCAAACGAACTTCCATTCCAGACCATAGAAGGCCGCCTATTGCCACCATGGGGAGAGATATCGGGGCCATTCATCAACGGAGGCGCTACCAATGTCGGTACTTGGAGCTCGACACGGTCAGCGGAAAAACGGGAAAAATAGATGCCCATGTTAAGCTTATATGGTTTCGTCCAAACCCACGAGACCCCAAATTCTGAACCGGTCCAGGCAATCGTTGGCTCGACGCCCCGGAGGAACATCACCGAAAACGGCTCATGGTAGGAGATTTCTTCGTCGGAAATCATTAGCATTACGAAACGAGGAGGCCACGAGGTCGGCAGAACTCCATATTTTGAAAAATGTGGGGGATAACAAGCACTCGCGGCTACTCCAAATCCCGGCTCTGTCCAGAGCAAAGACATTCCTGTTCCGAAGGCCAAAAACGATGTCTGTGTTCCTAATGTGTCTCCAGCTTGAGTTAAACCAGTGAAGTTAACATACCCGCCTGCGTGATTGTCACCATAAGGGTAGGGACAAGGCAGATAGATTGCTCCGTAATAAACCCGAGGCAAGCTTTTCCATAACATTCCGTACTCACTACCTGTCCAAGCCAAAACAGGCTCCCTGACCCCATATGTATCGTGAGCTACCATTACTTGCTGACCGGCCAGTGTTCCATTACTCATTAGGCGTATGAATAAGGCCTCTGTCGAATCACTGAACGCCAGCCCGAACTCCGATCCGGTCCAGGCCAGCGACGGCTCGGTCCCCGTGGCCGCGACCACGATTGCATCACCGATAATGGCGCCCTCGGCGCTCAGCCGCTGGAAATAAATTCCCGGCCCTGACCATGCCAGCCCGAACTCGCTCCCGGTCCAGGCAAGGGATGGCGAGAGGCTGGGGTCGGCGTCCGCGGTCACGCGCAGAGTGCCGCCGGCGGAGGCGCCATCACCCGCGATCAGCGCGAAGTAGATCTCGTCGTTGCCGTCGCGGTCGTCCTGCCAGGCCAGGCCATACTCGCTCCCGGTCCAGACCATGACCTGGTTTGACCGGTTGGCCTCTCCGTCCGTCACTTGCAGGATCGGGCCTTGCAACTGGTAATCAATGCAGCCGCACCCGTCGCAATCCGAGTCCACCCCGTCGTCGCAGGTCTCCGGAGCGCCCGGCCAGACCGTTGAGTCGCCATCGTCGCAGTCCGGGCCGGCGATGTTCACGTACGCGTCGCATTCCGCGAAGAATCCGTCCTGGTCCGAGTCCCCGCAGGTCGCGCAGCTCGTCCAGTTGTCGGGATCCAGGTCATCGCAGTCCGGGCCCAGGATGGTGGCGTATGCATCGCAGCCGGTAAAGGAGCCGTCGCCGTCGGAATCGGCGCAGGAGGCGCAGGAGCGCCAGTTGTTGGGGTCGTTATCGTTGCAGTCGGCGGGCTTGTGCGGAGAGGGGCGCGACGAGTACCCGTCGCCGTCCTTGTCCTTCTTGCTCATGTCATCCGTGCACTTGTAACCCATGACCGCCGGGAGCATCGCCATGATGCAGGCGATCAAGATCAGCCGGAATGTTCGAGTCTTCATGATTGACCTCTTCCTTGTTGGCTCGGGCTGAACCATGCTGTCCATAAGCGAGACGAATAAACCTTATTCGCCTCGCAAACCGGATTGATTATTATCATAGACCGGCCCTGTGGGGTTGTCAACCAAAAATTGACTACGGTCCCGATTGACTTCGCGGCATTGTTGCATGTACCTTAGAAAGATAGATGGACAACCAAAAACAGGTTGATTATTGGCGCAGTGGCTCCGATGACGACATGGAGTCAGCGGAGATATTGCTGGAGAAAAAGAAAATCCAGCAGGCTCTGTTTTTCTGCCACCTGGCATTGGAAAAGATACTCAAGGCCCTCTTCACCCATAATACCGGTCAAGTGCCGCCCAAGACGCATAACCTTGTGCTGCTGGCGGAAAAAGCCGGCCTCCATGCGCCTCCGGAACGCATGAACTTTTTACGCAAGTTCAATGTCTGGCAACTGGAGGGCCGTTATCCGGATACGGGACAAGCGTCCTTGAATTTAACATCGGGCCGTGAGCGCTTGGAGGCCGCAAAGGAGGCGCTGAATTGGTTGAAGACAAAATTTTAGCCGCGGTGCGCCGTTACCTCGCGGGCCTTCCCTCGCACGGCATTCATGCCAGCCGGGGCGTGCTCTTCGGCTCATGCGCCCGGGGCGAGGACAGGGAGTGGAGCGACATTGACCTGATCGTAATCGCGCCCGAATTTGACGGGCCTCGCAGCGTGGAACAGGTGGAGGAGCTGTGGCTGGCCACCGCCGATTCCGATGACCGCATCGAGCCAATCCCCTGCGGCGAGCGCGAATGGGAAAAGAATGGGGAGCGCCCCGTCCTGGAAATCGCCCGCCGCGAGGGAGTCATGATAAGTCTCTGAGGACGCGGACGTTTAAGGTGTCGCCCGATACTCACCATCCTCTTCCATTACCGAACCGGCCCTGATCAACCGCTCCAGGTGCTTGGCCATCAGCGCCCGCTCGCCGTACTCGAAAAAGCCCTTGGGCTCGCGGGGCTTTTTGTAAACGATCCACTGGTTCACGATCTCGACGATGGTGCGCGGCTCGGAGAGGTACGCGAGCAGCTTTTCTTCGCGCTCGTCAATCACGGCGAGGTATCGGTCCCACAGCTCTCCCGGCTCGCTCTCGAACAGGCCGTGCTCGTGGCCGGTGAGCCAGGCGCGGGCCGGGACGCGGCGCAGGCGGTTCACCGAGGCGATGGTGTCCTCGATGCTCGAGTCGCGGTCGCCGTACCAGGGCCCGAATTTTGTGAGGTCATAATCCGCCATGAACAATACGCCCGGCTCGCGGAAGAGGAACGCGAGGTGGCCCGGCGTGTGGCCCGGAACGTGGATCACGTCAACCGTAACGCCCGGCAACGCGATCTCCTCGCCACCCTTAAACGTACGCGAGGGCGTCCGCGGCCGGAAGTGGAACGTGTCCTTTAGCGCCTGCCGCCAAAAATTCCTGAAACCCGGGTCGTCAATTCCGTACCAGTCCATGAATATCTCCGGGTCCGTGAGCGGCGCCGTCTCCAGCGCCGGCATGGCGAACGGCACGCCCTCGAACAGGTCCAGGTGCATGAAGTGGTCCTCGTGCCAGTGCGACAGCCAGACCTCCTTCACCCCCGGGCCGTCCCGCAGCTCCATGAGCCGCCCACGGTCCGACGCCGGGTCAATCAATATCCTTGCGCCCTCGATGTATACCGAGTTGCAATAAGGGTAACGGCCCCTGTTCTCTCCCGGTATGAACCGCACCGGGCCGATGCATTTTTCCGCCATCAGTTGTCACCCTCTAACATTTGGTCTTGAAAGAATTATTTAACAAGGATGCACAGGATATTCAGGATAATAAAATCTTATCCTTGACATCCTGAATATCCTTGTTAATAAACTCTTTGGTTGCGGCCTTGAGCCGCGCTGAGTTCTCCGTGTCTCCGTGTGAACAAAGAATGCATCACCAGCGCCAATGCCGCCAGCAGCGCCGCCCCCAGCGCGAGCACAATCCCGAACACCGGCGCCAGCACCGCGCCCGTCACGAGCCCGCCCAGCGCGCTGCCCAGGAGCTCCGTGCCGTAAACCAGCCCCACCGACCGGCCCAGTTCGCCCTCCCGCCGCACCGCCTGCCGCGCCGCCGCCGCGAATACCGCCCCCGCCGCCGCGCCCTGGCCCAGAAGCACGCCGCAGAAAATCATCGTGGCCGCGCCTCCCCGCATCCCCGCCGCGCCCGCCTCGGCCACGATCAAAATGCTGAGCAAGATCCACCCCGCCAGCACCGCCTCCATCGTCACCAGGCCCGCCCGCTCCCGCGCCTTCTCGGAAGCCCACGCGCCCAGCCCCAGCCCCGCCATGAACGACGCCGTGAGCAGGGCCAGCGCGCTGTAAACCGCGCCCGCCATCACCTGGTACGCGATCATCACCGCGACCTCCACCACCACCCCCGCGAACCCGGAAACCCCCGCCGCCAGCGCCGCCTCCCCCGCCGCCCGGTCCCTGCGCTCCAGACCCAGACCCAGCGCCGGGACCAGAGCCGGAATCAGCAGCAACGACCACGCCGGCAGCTTGGCCGCCGCCGCGATCACCCGCCGCGCCCACGGCGACGCCCGCTCCGCCCAGAGCATGATCCCGTAAAAATACCCGCGCGGGAAAAGGTCGCGGTCAATCACGGCCGGGGCCTCGGCCACCCGCGCCTTGATGTCCGCGAGCAGCGGAGGCGCGAGGTCCGGCCCGATCAGGTTCGAGGACGCGTAAAAGCTCCGGACGCCGCGCTCCCCGAGCACCGCGTCAATCGCGGCCGGCTCGATGGCAAAAGGCGTGAGCGAATCTCCGGCCAGCACCAGGTTGAAATCCAGCGGCAGGACCTCAACCCGCCTGAACACCGCCCCCGCCGTGTGCATCACCCCCGACAGCAGCCCGAGCTGGCCCGCAGTGTACACCTTGTTCGGAGGCGTCGTCCCCGCCGTCAGCGCCAGCACCCCGCCCGGAACCAGGGCCCGCCGCGCCTCCATCATGAACTCCGCCGTGTAATACCGGTCCTGCGCCGCCGTGAACGGGTCCGGCAGATCAACAATGATCGCGTCGTAAAGCGCATCCCCCTTCACGAGCAACGCGCGGCCGTCGCCGATCATCACCGTGGTCCGGCCGTCCTCGTAAACCTTGTTGAACCCCGGCGCGAACTCCCGCTCCAGCTCCACCCAGCCCGGGTCAATCTGCGCGTAGTCAACCCGATCCACCCCGTGCTTCAAAACCTCCCCCGCCATCCCCGTGAACGAGCCGCCGATCAGCAGCACCCGCCACGGCTCTCCGCACGACGCCAGCGCCACGTGCGCCAGCGCCTCGTCATGCGCCGGGTCCGGAAACGTTGCCGCCGGAGTCCCGTCCGAAAAAATCGTGACCTGGTCCCCGTCCCGCACCGCCGCCAGATAACCGTAACGGGAGTCGAAGGACCCCAATACCTCCTGCTTGCCCCAATAGGCGCGCTGGTAATAATTGCTCAGCCGAGGAACCGTCATCAATCCCCATGTGCCGTACAGAAAGACGACCGATATCAGGTACGAGGTCCTTGATTTCCACCAAACACCTCCATGCTTGAGCTCCCTTATCAACGCGCTCGCAATACACAAAATGACCAAGATCAAGAGCGCTGGCGAGGTCGGCGACGCCTGGCCCGAAAACCACGCCGCCAGCCCCGCCCCCGCCGCCACCGCGCCCAGCGCCTCGAACCGGTACGCCCGGCCCGCCGCCGCCCGGAAGTCCTTCTGCATCCGCGCCGCCAGGTTGAAGGCAAAACCGAACACCGCGCAGATCGGACCGGTGATGATGAACGACGAAGCGATGATCACGGGCAGCGACGCGGCCTCGCCGGGACCCACGCCCAGCCATTGCTTGATCCGCGCCGACGCCAGCACCGCGGGGATGATGAGCACGGCCGCGGCGAAAAACCCATAGGCGAGCGCATTGCCCGGCTTCTCGATCCGATCGCTCCACCGGCCCGTGACCATGCTCCCCAGGCCCGTCCACGCCATCCACGCCGCCAGCGCGATCCCGATGGTCAGCTCATTGCCCGTGAACGCCGCCATCAGCCGCCGGATCAACACCACCTGCACCCCAAGCGAGCCAAGACCCACCACGAACCCCGCAAGGTCCGCCTTCACTCTGCCCCAGTCCCTCATCAGACCCATGATACCATCCCGCCAAGCTCCGCCAAATATTAATGTGTGAAGCCAACAACTTCGGGGCAGGGCCCCGACTCGTTAGTTTAAGACATTAAATTATGCGGCGATTATTCTTGGGCGCGGAACAAAGTCCGGCTGGCGGGGATCACAAGGGACGAATTCCACCTACCTTGCCATTGGTCGTATCGCGGGGTCTTGAAGGCCGCCGGCGGCGGCGTCATGCCTCGGTTTCCAGGGCCTGTTTCACTTTTTCCCGCAGCAGCGCGGGGTCAAATGGCTTGGCCATGAATTCGTCGCCGCCGGATCGGATCACGGTGTTCTCCGCTTGCTGGGTGCCGCGGGCGGTGAGGAACAAAATGAAGATGTTTTTGGTGGCCTCGTCCTTCTTGAGCTCGGTGCAGACGCGGTAGCCGGCCATTCCGGGCATCATGACGTCCAGGACCATGAGGTCGGGCAGAATGCGGCGGGCGAGTTCGAGGGCCTCGCGGCCGTCGGCGGCCTCGTAGATTTCATAGCCGCCGTCTTGGAGGCAGAGCCTCACGGCCTCGCGGACCATGTCCTCGTCGTCGGCGATAATAATCTTCTGGGGCATTCACCGCCTCCCCGGGCCTCGATGATTCATCTCAGGCATTCAGGTAATGAAGTTTGATTCAAGCGCAAAGAACGCAAAGGTAAGACCAAATTTTCCCTCAAGCACGCCAATCAATTCTATTATAAATATACGATTAAGTTAAAGCCGCGCCCGCGGCGGGCCGCCGGTCACCTCTGCTTGCCCCCCTTGCTGCTGAGCAGGTCCACCATGGCGCTATCCTCGTTGAGCGCGGCGGAGCGCAGGGGCGTGATGCCGAAGTAGTCGCGCGCGTTGACGTCGGCGCCCTTCTCAATGAGCAGCCGGGCCATGGCCACGTCGCCGGTGGTGGCGGCGATGTGGAGCGGGGTCTGTCCGTCGCTGTCCTTGCAGTTGACGTCTCCGCCCCTGGCGATTAAGAGTTCCACGGTCTCGCGCTTTCCGGAGAGCGCGGCCCAGATCAGGGGCGTGCATCCATCTTCGTCCGCGGCGTTTACGTCGGCCCCGCGGTCCAGCAGGTCCAGGCACTGCCGCACGTCGCAGTCGGCGGAGGTCTCCTTGAGAAGATTGATGTCGAGCTGTCGGGTGGCTGGCTTCCCGGTTTGATCGTTCTCCTTGTCATTCATCTGCTATACTTCCTCTCGTTCCTCAGGAACCGGGTTCGCAAATCCCGCAGAGGTTCATTCCTGCTTCAGTAGTTTGCGGACCTTCTCTCTTAACTCCTCCGGGGCAAAGGGCTTGGCCAGGTAGGCGTCTCCGCCCTTGATCTCGCCGATTTTCCGGGAAGGCGCGCCCTTGCGGGCGGTGAGGAACATGACGGGGATGTTTTTGGTGGCCGGGTCCTTTTTCAACTCCTCGCACACGGCGTAGCCCCACTTGTCCGGCATCATCAGGTCGAGGATCACCAGGTCGGGCCGGAGCTCGCGGGCCCGGGCCAGCGCCTGCGCGCTGTCCTCCGCCTCGTGGATCTCATAGCCTTCGCTCTCCAGGCACAGCCGGACCGAGTCCCGCACGATCTTCTCGTCGTCCGCCACCAGGATAGTTTTGCCCATCGCCTCCCTCCTCCAGGGGACCGCGGCCCGGGCCGCGGCAATAAAAACTAAAATATACTTATAATGCTACAAGCCCGCGCGGGGCCGAAGGCCGCAAGAAAGGAAAAAAGGAAAAAGCATGTTTGAAATTCACGGCCCTTATGTCCTCCGCGCCCGGGATTGAGACCATCATTTTCGGCGCCTTGATTCCCGCTTCATTCATCCGGAGACTTTGCCCTATTATTAACCGATTCGAGGGCCGAGAGCAAGAAGAAAAATTCGGCGCCCCCCTCCGGCGGGCTTTCCAGCCCAATGCTTCCGCCGTGATACTCGACGATCTGGCGAGCCAGGGCGAGTCCCAGGCCGCTGCCCTGGTCCTTGCCGCGCACCAGCTCGCGCACCAGCGAGAACTTGTCGAAGAGCCTGCCCCGCATCTCTACGGGGATCCCGGGCCCGGTGTCCCGCACGCTGACCCTGGCGGCGGGGCCCGCTCCGCCGCGGGCGGCCATCTCCACCGCCACCCGAATCTCGCCCGGGCCGGGCGTGAACTTGCATGCGTTGGAGAGCAGGTTGACCATGACCTGTTCGAGGCGGGCGGCGTTGCCGGCCACGATGATCCCGTGGCCGGGCAATTGCTTTTTCAGGCTGATGCCCTTTTGTTCACAGGCCCCGGCAAAGGCTTCCACGGCGCGGTCCACCAGCGGCACGAGGTCGAGGTCGGCGAGGTCGAGCGACATGCGTCCGGCCTCGAAGCGCTGGATGTCGAGCAGGTCATTGATGAGCAGGGTCAGACGGTCGCTCTGCTGGATGACGATGTCCAGGTATTTTTTCTGGTCGTCCTCTGTGATGGCGCCGACCTTCTCGCGCATAATGGAGGCGTAGGCCTTGATCCCGGTCATGGGGGTGCGCAGGTCGTGGCTGACCATGGACAAAAAGTTGTCCTTCATCTCGTCAAGCTTCTGGAGCTCGCGGTAGGAGGTCTCGAGCTCGACCATTTTTTTGAGCTCCTCCACCTTGCGGGCGTTCTCGATGGACACGGCGGCCTGGATCATCAGGGTCTCGAGCAGCTCGATGTCCTCACTCGAATACAGCGCCCCGGTGGAGCGCGGCCCCAGGCCGAGCGCGCCGATCAGGCGGCGCTCGAAGACGATGGGGATGACCAGGACGATGGCGAGCCCGCGCATGGCCTCGATCATGGCGTGGCGCTCAGGCAGCAGCGGGTCTGGCCGCTCGAGGTCGTTGATCTGGACGGCCTTGCCGGTCGCCTGGAGATGGCGCCACAGCGGATGGCCGAGCTTGAGGGTCGGGAGCACGGCGGGGGCGGATTTTTCATTGCCGGGGGGAGGCGGGGAGTGGTCGCGCATCTGGGCGATGGCCAGCTCGTCCTGCCCTTTTGACTCGATGAGGAGGACGCCGCGCTGGATTTTGAGGGCGTCCATGACCGTGTCCAGGACCTGGTTCAGGAGCTCGTCAAGGGCGATGATGCTGTTGAGCAGGCCGGCGGCCTTGCGGATGGTGCGCTGGGACTCGAACCTCTCCCCGAAGAAACGGCGCTCGATCATGCGGTCCACCCGGTCGCGCAGGGGCCTGAAGAGCACGGCCATGATCAGAATGGTGATGACGGAGGCGATCTCGGCGGACTGGCCGGTGGCGGACTGCAAGGCCAGGTTGATGGCGTTGAGCAGGATGAGGGTGAAGGCCACGGCGAGCGTGCTCACCGCGAGATAGCTCGCGCTGCGGCGGATCAGGACGTCAACGTCGAAGAGGTTGTGCTTGCCGATGGCGTAGGCCACGCTGAGCGGCATCAGCGATGTCGGCACGAACAACCACGAAAAGTTCATCACCTTGAGCGCCACCGAAGCGAACAGGACGAGCCCACAGAAAACCGCGGCGACCGCGAAGCCGTAGACCACGATCTTGGCCTTCTGCCGCACCAGCGCGTCCCTCGACTTCAGGAACGACCGCACCATAATGATGATCCCGAGGGCAAACGTCAGAATGAGATAGAAAAGGAACAGGTTGTCGAAATAGATGAATGTGAACACGCGGTGGAAGTAGAACAGGTTGCCCGCGACGATCAGGGCCGTGGTCACGGCCAGGACGGCGATCACGGGCTTGCGGCGCTCGAGTTCCACCGGAAAATACAGGCTGAGGATTACAATGGATGGCCCCAACGCGTTGAGCACAATAAGAGGGAGGAAGGTTTGGTTGGTCATGCAGTAGTCCGGGGTAGGCGCCTGCGAGAACGCGCTCACCATCCCGAGGAGCAGAAAGGCACGGGGAGCCGGATCATTGGGCTTGAGATAAAAGACCGCGAGGCCCATCAGCATGAAGGCGAGCCCGATGGAGAACCAGACCGCGAGGATGCTGATGTAGCTTCGGAGCGCAAACACGGCGGTGGGAATGGAGCGCTCGAAGGACTGGCCGCGACGCACGAACTTGTAGGTGAACACCGTGCCGACCGGCGCGGAAAGCACCGCCCGCCTGACCTCGTCCGGCCGGGTCACCGCGACGCCGTTCATCTCGACCAGGATGTCGCCGACCTTGACGCCCTGCCTGACTCCCTCCCACTCCGGCCTATAAATCACCGGAACAAAGTTGTTGCCGAGCAGGAGAAAGCCGGGAAACGGACGGCCGAGCCAGGTCCGGGTATGAATCACCGTCCGGACGCAGACCGCGATGAAGGCCAGGGCCAGGGCAGTGATTATAATGTTGCGGCCGCGGGCGGAGATATGAATCGAACCTGACACGACATTGACCCCTCCAGTGCGTGGCCAATATAGCACTTTTCCCACACGATCTCAATAGAAAATGCAAGGAGGAAATTTTTATCTGTTCAGGTCGGAACCGACGGGGCAGCCTTTGTTACTTCCCCCCAATATGAAATTCCTGGTTTGGGGTTGTGTAGGCTTACTGCCTAAAAAGCCACGAATTTACCTTGGAAGCGATTTGATGGCCCGGCGATTCAAGCACACAATAGCATTATATCCTTTATTTAAAAGGATGATTATCATAAATGTTTCACGTGAAACAAATGCTGGAAGAGTGGGGAAAGAGGGAGTGAATGGTTTCACGTGAAACCTTTAACGGGACCTGGTCTTTTCCATGACCACGATGCTCCGGCCGCCGGCGCCGTCAGGGAGTCGGTAATGCTTGAGCTCCTTGATCCGGAACCCGGTCTTTTGGATTTGTGCATCATCCTCGGCAATCTCCTTCTCCGGCGCCGGGCCTTTCATGGCCAGGACCAGGCCGCCCTGCTTCACCAGCTTCCGGCACGGCAGCGCGAGCTCTCCCAGACGCCCCACCGCCCGCACCAGCGCCGCGTCGAACGGTGCGTCCTTATATTCTTCAGCCCGGCCCGCAAACACCGTGAGGCCTTGCAGCCCCAGCCTTCTCTCAACCTCCCCCAGAAAATCCGCGCGCTTGCGCCGCGACTCGATCAGCGTCATATACAGGTCCGGCCGCGCGATCTTCACCGGCAGGCCCGGCAGCCCCGCCCCGCTACCCACGTCCGCCACCCGCATCCCCTGATCCAGGAGCGGCGCCAGGGCCAGCGAGTCCAGGACCAGCTTAACCACCCGCTCCCGCTCGCCCTTCACCGCCGTTAAATTCATCTTCGCCGCCCACTTGTCCAGGTGCGAAAGATAGGCGTCCACCAGGCCCGCCTGGAATTCAGAAAGCTGAACCCCAAGCTCCGCCGCGCCCGCAATGAGTAGTTGTTTGTTCTCCGGCTTCATGGTTCTCCGTAGAAGAGAAGATTTTTAGCCGCAGATGGACGCAGATTAACGCAGATAATATATTTGTTTCTTGATTCATCTGCGTTCATCCGCGTTCATCCGTGTTCATCTGCGTTAAAAAACTCCCGCCTACAAAGGGGCGCGTGCGCCCTCACCCGCGTACATCGCGCCCCAATCCCCGGATGTGAACCTGAAGCACCGCCAGCGCCGCCGGCGTTACCCCCGGAATCCGCATCGCCTGCCCCAGCGACACCGGCCGCGTCCGCCGGAGCTTCTCCCGGACCTCCGTCTTCAGGTCCGGGACCCGGTCGTAATCAATGTTGTCAGGGATGCGCTGGCCCTCCATCTTCTTGAACCGACGCGCCGCCGCTTCCTCCCGCTGGATGTAGCCCTCGTACTTCAGCATCGTCTCCACCTCGTCACCCACCTCCGCCGGCACCCCGTCCGATCCCGGGTCCAGCGAACGAATGAACTTGTAATCCAGCTCCGGGCGCTTGAGCAGACGGGCCAGAGTGGCCGAGCCCTCGATCTCCGAGCTCAGCGCATCCTTGAGCCGCCGGTTCACGTCCTCCCCCTGCGGCACCAGCGTATCATTGAGCCGCCCCAGCTCCCGCTCGATCAGCTCCTTTTTCTTCAGGAACCGATCATATTGCTCGTCGCTCACCAGCCTTAAGCCGTGGCCGATGGCGCGGAGCCGGAGGTCCGCGTTGTCCTCCCGTAAAAGCAGCCGGTACTCAGCCCGCGACGTGAACATGCGGTACGGCTCGCGCGTGCCCTTGGTCACCAGGTCGTCTATCATCACCCCGATGTACGCCTGTGACCGGTCCAGGGTGAGCGCTTCCTCCCCCCGAACCTTCCGCATCGCGTTGATCCCCGCGATCAGCCCCTGCGCCGCCGCCTCCTCGTACCCGCTCGTGCCGTTGAGCTGGCCGGCATGGAACAACCCGGCGACGGCACGGGTCTCGAGCGAGGGACGGAGCTGGATCGGGTCAACATAATCGTACTCGATGGCGTAGCCCGGCCGCATGATCCGCGCATACTCCAGGCCGGGTATGGTGTGGACCATGGCCTCCTGAACGTCCAAGGGCAAAGAGGTCGGGATGCCGTTCGGATATATCTCCTGGGTGTCCCGGCCCTCAGGCTCCAGAAACACGTGATGCCCGGAACGGTCCGGGAACCGAACTACCTTGTCCTCAATCGAAGGGCAATATCTTGGGCCTATCCCTTCAATGACCCCCGTATATAGTGGTGAACGATCCAATCCGCCCCGGATGACCTCCGCCGTCCGCTCGTTTGTCCGAGTCACCCAGCATACCATCTGGGATTGCGTGATGCGCAACGTATCAAAAGAAAAAGGCATTGGCGGGTCGTCGCCGCGCTGGACCTTGCACTTAGTAAAGTCAATTGTTTTGGCATCCAGTCTCGGCGTGGTTCCGGTCTTGAGTCTGCCTATGTTAAATCCAAGCTCCTTCAACGAGTTAGACAGCTTCTCCGCCGGCGGCTCGCCCGCGCGGCCGGCCGGGTAGTGAGTCAAGCCCACGTGGATCAGGCCGCGCAGGAAGGTGCCGGTGGTCAGGACCACCGTCTTAGCTGGTATCTTCTCGCCAAGCTGGGTGATGACTCCGCAAAGCTTGTCATGCTCGACCCACAGC
Source organism: bacterium (assembly GCA_035527835.1). Classification (GTDB taxonomy): domain Bacteria; phylum RBG-13-61-14; class RBG-13-61-14; order RBG-13-61-14; family DATKZS01; genus DATKZS01. The sequence goes on along the minus strand of DATKZS010000012.1, from coordinate 1,314 downwards.
GCGTCCACCATGGCCTGCCGCACCGTGAGCCCGGGCTTGGCCTCCACCTTCGCCTTCATCCACAACCGGTAGGCCTGCTTGTCGGCCTGGGCCCGGTTCGACCTCACCGCCGGGCCTTTCTTGGTGTTCAGCCGCCGAAACTGAATGCCGGTCGCGTCAATCGCATGGCCCATCTCCCCGCCCAGCGCATCAACCTCTCTCACCAACTGCCCCTTGGCCAAGCCCCCGATGGCAGGGTTGCACGACATCAGCGCGATGGTGTCCAGGTTCATCGTCACCATCAACACCCGCCCGCCCATGCCCGCCGCCGCCAGCGCCGCCTCGCACCCGGCGTGGCCCGCGCCAACCACTATGACGTCGTAGAGATCCATCGCGTTTTGTATTTTATCACCTCTTCACCAAACCCGCTATTCATAATCTCTTGAGCCTGAAAGGCTTAAAACAAGATAGCCTGGGGAACACCCCAGGTATCGGACATCCCCCAAACCGCATTCGCCCTGAAAGGGCACAACAACATTAATGTCTCCGGCACGAGACCGTCGCCGCACCATTTGTTGTGCGCCTTCAGCGCGTGAAAAGGGTTGGGTGCATTCACCTACCCAGGGCGTTGCCCGTGGGCTATCCTGTCCTGCCCTTTCAGGGCCATTGGCCTCAACTCCGAATTTACGGCCTTGACTTCGATAAGGCAAAGTGGTATATTTTACTTATTAATATATATCGAATTAGAAAGAACAGGGGTGCGGAGATGGGTGAGAAAAAGATTGATCGTGTATCAGCGGCCGAAGTGATGATCTGGGTTACGGCATGTGTGATCATCTTGGCCGCCGTCCCGGTGTTCCAGCTCTGGCTGATCATGCATTACGTCGGACTGCCGGGATTCACCGAGTACCTCAAGTCCGTCAACCCCGCCTTCTACCAGTTCGTCATCACCGTCATGGGCGTGCTCGCGGCGGTCGCCGGGTACCTCACTTATAAAAGCAGGCAAGAAGCTGTCCAGGAGGTCGAGAAGATCAAGGAGGAGATGGAGGATAAGAAGAATGAGGTCAATAGATTTAGTAATGAAGTAAGAAACATATTACAGAAAAAAATCGAGGAAATTGATAGATTAAAAGCGGAGTGTGAACAAAGACTTGTTATCGCAGTTAGTGGCGTTGAAGAAAGTGGCAAAGAAGCGGAGAGTGTCCCGTTTGTAGTTGAAGGCAGGATGGCGGCCCACTCGGCCATAATTTATCCCACCTTCCTTTCCTGAACAACTCTGTCTTCAGTAAAGTCTTTATCAAGGACCGATTTGAGGACCCAGAGGTCCTGATAGCC
>DATKZS010000011.1:0-40085 GCA_035527835.1 bacterium | reverse complement strand
GGCCGTAAGAAAACCGCCAAGACGCCAAGAGCGCCAAGGATCGCCAAGTAAATCATGATGTTTCTTTGCGGCCCGGCAAATAACAGCTCCGGAGCGTTGGCCCCAACCGGCTTGGCGGACCGGCCGACGGGAGCGCCAAGCAAGAAACATTCGCACCCAAGCCCTCTTAAAATCTTGTTAAAAAATAATCCTTGGCGCTCTTGGCGTCTTGGCGGTTCTCCGGTCCGTTTATTTTGGACAGCACTGAAGCGATGTATAATATTCTATGCAATTGCCCATGCCGCGAGGCGGCACTCTTATATCATGAAAATATTATCAGACAGGATTTACAGGATGAAGGTAATATATCTAATGATGTTTTCCGAAGATCCGGCAACTCCTGTTAATCCTGTCCGTGAATTTCCCGGTTGCCCCGGCGCGTTCCCGGAAGCGCCGGCGGGTATGGAGAACTGAATGGAGGTGGTGTTCATAAGGCACGGCCAGTCCGAGGCCAACGCCGACGGGATCATCCAGGGCCGGGTTGATTACGGCCTGAGCGGGCAGGGCCGGGACCAGGCGCTGCGCACCGCCGCCGCGCTCCGCGACTATAACCCCTATCGCGTCTACACCAGCCCGCTCTCCCGCGCCGCCGAGACCGCCAAGATCATCAACCGCCGCCACAACGCCGAGATCGTCATCCTCGATGACCTGATCGAGTACGACCTGGGCGAATTCGAGGGACTGACCGTCGCGCAGGTATTCGAGCGCTTCCCCCGGGTCCCCGGCCGGCTCAAAAGCGGCGAGCCGTTTCATACCCTGGCCCCAGGAGCCGAGTCCGACGCGGACGTGGACATAAGGGCCGAGCGCGCGCTCGACGAGATCCTGAACTCCGGCCTGCCCCGCATCATCGTGGTCGCCCACCTCGGCCTCCTCGAACGCATCATCAAGAAAGCCTCCGCTTCCTTCAAGCTCGAGCTCGACCCCGGCCCCGCCGCCTGGCCCCTCAAGAACTGCTCCATCACCCACTTTGACTTCAACCCGCTCTCGCCGCGCCTGATCTGCTTCAACGAAGTGCTCCATCTGTGATCCGCGCCGGTTGCCCCTGCCCCGGCCTTGGGCTAGAATGAACCCCGAACCCGACCCGCAAGGAGTTGTCATGAAGCTGACCGGCGGTCAGATCGTCGCCGAATACCTGGCCCGGCAGGGGATGCCCCACGTCATCGCCATCCCCGGCCACGGCAACCTCGCGCTCTGCGACGCCTTCATCGGCAGGAACGACATCACCATGCTGCCCTGCATGCAGGAGATGGCCGGCGTGCACATGGCCGACGGATATTACCGCGTCACCGGCCGGCCGCTCGCCGTCTTCACCTCCATCGGACCCGGCGCCGTCAATACCGCCATCGGCGTGGCCACCGCCTTCGTTGACTCGACGCCCGTGCTCGTCGTCACCGGCAGCGCCCATACCTACATGCGAGGCAAGGGACTGCTCCAGGAAATCGAGCGCAACCGCGACGCCGACTTTTCTTCCGTGCTCCAGCCCATCGTGAAAAGGCACTGGAGGGTGGACTCGCCCGCGCAGCTCCCCTCCATCATGCACCGCGCCTTTAACCAGATGATGACCGGCAGGCGCGGGCCCGTGCTCATTGACCTGCCCATGGACGTCTCGGCCGAGACCGCGAACGTCACCATCCCCGACCCGAACCAACGCGCGCCCCGCGGCCGCATTGCCGGCGACCCAACCGAGGTCGAGGCCGCGGCCCGGCTGCTCGCCCGCGCGCGCCGGCCCGTTATATTGGTGGGCGGAGGCGTGCGCGCTTCGGGCGCCGAGGCCGCGCTCAAGGAGCTCGCCCAAATCCTGGGCGCCGCCGTGGTCACCACGCTCATGGGCAAGGGCTCGTTCCCGGAGGACCACCCGCTCGCCGCGTGGCTCGGCGGCTCCAAGGGCACCACCGTGGGCAACGCCATGACCCGCGGCGCCGACGTGATCCTCGCCGTCGGCTGCCGCTTCGCCGACGAGACCGCGTCCAGCTTCCGCCACGGCGTGACCTTCGCCATCCCTCCCACCAGGCTCATCCACGTGGACGTGGACCCCGCGGAGATCGGTAAGAACTATCCCGTCGAGGCCGGGATCGTCGGCGACGCCCGCCTCGTGCTGGAACAGTTGATCGGGCTGCTCCGCCCCATGTTGAAATCCCGCGATTACCGGACGCTTCCTTATTTCAGGGAGCTGAAGTCAAGGCGGGACCAGTGGATGAAGCGCGTGAAGAAGCTCCAGGACTCGCGCCGCTCGCCCGTCACCATCTCGCGCGCGCTCAAGGAAGTCCGCGACGCGCTGCCCGCCGACGCCTTCGTGGTCACCAGCTCCGGCAACGTCCAGGCCCAGCTCCTCCAGGAGTTCCCCTTCACCGTGGCCGGCGCCTGCGTCACCACCGGCGGCTTCTCCACCATGGGCTTTTCCCTGCCCGCCGCCATCGGCGTGAAGATCGCGCGGCCGGACCGGGTGGTGGCCGCCCTGGTGGGCGACGGCGAATTCATGATGACCATGCAGGAGATGGCCACCGCCCGGCAGATCGGCGCCGCCGTGGTCGCCGTGGTCTTCAACAACCAGGGATGGATCGCGATCAAGGACCTGCAGATGAGCGCATTCGGCCGCGGCCGCGCCATCAACACCGACTTCACGGACCGCCGCGGCCGCATCTACAGCCCGGATTTCCAGGCCGCGGCCCGGGCATTCGGCTGGAACGCCCGGAAGGTGAAAAGGCCGGGCGAGGTCGGGCCCGCCGTGAAAAAGGCCGTGAGGTCAGGGAGGCCCGCGCTGGTCGAAGTCATTGTCAACCGCGAGTTCCCCTATTCCGGCAGCCCGGCCGTGGGATGGTGGGACGTCCCCATCCCCGAATACCTCAAGCAGAGGCGCAAGCGATACGAGAAAGAGAGAAGGGAAGAAAGATTATAGTCCCGGAGGGACATTTCGAGAGTAGCCCGGGAATCCATTCCTGGGAACCCGGGATCGAAAAACCGCCAAGTCCCGTTAGGGACGGACGACGCTATGTTGCGTGAGATTCGGCCGTCCCTCCGGGACTTGGGGCATTCGTGCCGCCGGGGCGCACCCAGCGATGAATCGCCGGGCTACTTTCGCCCGCCCCTGCCGGGGCTGAAACCGATTGGCGGGAGGTTATGTCATGAGTTTTGCCGGACACGTCAAGGAAGACTTGAAGGAATGGTTCCGCCGCTTCTGGACCCAGCCCAACAAGGCCTATCGCAATTTCCAGATTGCCTTTTTCCTGCTCGGCGTCCACTTCCTCATTCCCTCGTTCAACTATGCGTTCGATCCGCAGGGCGCGATCAAGTCGTTCCGGATGCTGGGCGGTCTGCTGGGCGCTACGGCCCCGTACCCGTTCAAGGAGGACGGATTCATCTGGCGCGTCCTGGCCGCGGGCAACGTCTTCACGCTCGCCTTCATGTGCTTCATGATCCAGTCCAACGTGCGGCGCTTCTATGCCGTCCTGGTCCCCCTGTGCGTGCTCAAGGCCTATTCCTCCCTGGGCTTCCTGCTCGCCTACCTCTACGGCTATCATTACCCCGCATTCTTCGCCGTGTTTCTCTGGGACGGAACCAACGTGCTCATGTTCCTCTACTTCGCCCACACCGCCTACTGGTCCCTCGACGAATGGGGCGACGAGAGCGTGGTGCCCAGGCTTTTCTTCAAGAAGTAGCGCGCGTTGCAGTGCGGCGGCACGACGCCGCTTTCATTGGCGCTGACCGGATCACCCGATTAGAATAATAACCAGGTCACTAATAAGGGGAGGCCACGATGAAGCTTTCCGGACGAGAACGCAATTGGCTGCGCGACATTCTGGAGGCGCTGATTCCGCGGGGGGGCGATGAGCGTTACCCGGAGTCCGCGCTGGACACGGGCGCGGACAAAATTTTCGAGGAGATGGTGCTGTATCTGCCGGCCGCCACCGCCATCGGGCTGCGCGCATCGCTCTTTTTCATCGAGTTCATGGGGCCGCTCCTCGGGCTCCGCCGCCGCGCGCGCTTTTCCAGGCTGGCGCCTTCCGACCGCGAGGCCTGTCTCTCCGCGCTGTCAAAGAGCGACACCTATTTCACGCGGCAGATGGTGCTGCTGCACAAGTCGGTGGCTTGCCTGGGGTGGGCCGCGGACGAGCGGGTGCGGACGGCGCTCGGGCTGAACCTTCCGCCCCGGTTCGTGCAGAGGGACACGGAGGCCAGGCCATGAAGGGACCGTGGGAAAAATACGCGGACCACGTGTTCGACTGCGCGCCCGGAAACGAATTCTGGACGGACGAGGCGGACTTCGTGGTGATCGGCACCGGTCCCTCCGGCGCGGCCGCGGCCAGGGTGCTGACGGAGGCCGGCCACGACGTGATCATGATCGAGGAGGGCCGCTGGGTCAGCGCCGCCGAGTTCAACGGCCGGGCCTACAACATCCAGAAGCACTGCTACCGCGACATGGGCACGATCGCGGCCATGGGCAAGAACGTGATCCCGCTGATCCAGGGCCGGTGCGTGGGCGGCGGCTCGGTCATCAACGCGGCCATCATCTGGCGCTTGCCCCAGGACGTGTACGACAAATGGGACCGCGCCCACCACATCGGCGAGGCCGTGACGTGGGACGAGCTCACGCTGGCCTTTGACACGCTCGAGCGCGAGCTGAACGTGAAGCCGGTGTCGCCGGAGGCAATGGGCCGCAACAACGCGCTGCTGAAGGAAGGCGCGGACAAGCTCAACATGGAGTCGCGCGTCATCCCCCGCAACGAGAAGGGCTGCCAGGGCCTGGCCCAGTGCCTGACCGGCTGCCCCATCAAGGCCAAGCAGTCCATGGACCTGAACTATGTCCCCATGGCGCTCGAGCGCGGCGCGCGCCTGTATTCGTGCTGCAAGGCCGGGCACATTGACGTGGTGCGGGGGAGGGCCCGCACGGTGCACGCCGATTTCCGCGACCCGCTCACCAAAAAGAAGCGGGGCCGGCTGGCCGCGCACGCGCGGCGGGGCATCGTGGTCTGCGCGAGTCCGGTGCAGACGCCGGTGCTGCTCTCGCGCTCCGGCATCGGGCTCGGCTCGGGCCATCTCGGCCGGCATTTCATGGCGCATCCCGGGGCCGGGCTGATGGGCGTGTACCAGGACGAGGTCAGGGTCTGGGAGGGCGCCACCCAGGGATGGGACTCGGAGCATTATCGGAAAAGCGACCGCGTCAAGTTCGAGGCGCTCTCGATTCCGCCGGACCTGATGGCCGTGCGCCTGCCCGGAGTGGGCGCCGAGTTCAAGCAGAGCCTTTCCGACTACGCGCGCCTGGGCAACGTGGGCTGCGCCATCATCTCCGAGGCGGAGGGCAGGGTGCTGCCGCTGGGCGCGGAAGCCGCCGTGTTCTACAGCATCACCAAAAACGACGTGCTCCATCTCAAGAAGGGGCTGCGGGTGCTGGCGGAGGTCATGTTCGCGGCGGGCGCCGAGTACGTCATGCCCGGAGTGCACGGCCTGCCCGCGCGGCTTAAAAAGGATGAGCTGAAAAAACTGGATGACGCGCCGCTCGACCCGCGCTGCTATACCATGATCGCGACCCACCTCTTCAGCACCGCCCGGATGGGGACCGACCCCAATGAGTCAGTGGTCGGGACGGACTTCCAGGTCCACGACACCCGCGGCGTCTACGTGCTCGACAGCTCCATCTTCCCCACCAACATCGGCGTCAACCCCCAGCACACCATCATGGGCCTGGCCATGGCCGGGGCCACGAGGATCGCGGCGGAAGCGAGTAGAGCGTAGAGCGCAGGGCGTGAAAGACCGTCACCTGATTTACGCTATTCGCCATCCGCTCTACGCTCTACGCGATGTTAGATCAAGATTACTGTCCGGTTGGCTTGAGCACCACTTCCATCTCGTAGTCCGGGCCCGCGACGTCGGGCACGGTGAGGATGCGGGAGCGCGGCTGGTACTCGATCCCGGCGTCGTCGAGCCGGACCTGGTTCACGAACACCGCGAGCGGCTGGTCGCAGTTGAGGATGCGCCAGGTAAAATCCCTCCCGGCCTTGCCGGCGCTGCGCGCCAGGATGGAGTCGGCCACGCGGCGGACGGTGATGCGGGTGTCGTCGAACAGGGTGAAGGCGGCGGGCGGCCCGGCGATCCACATCAGCGTGACGCCGCTCTCGAGCGATCCGGTGATGGCCTGGTCCGTGCCCGGCCGCAGGGTCTGGAAAGGCTCGGCAAAGAGCGGCAACAAACTCCCCTCCGCGAGAAAGAGCATGAGCCCGGTCGTCACTCCCGCGAGGTCATGATCGCCGGGCCCGAAGGACTCGAGGGTTTCCAGGTTGGTCCACTTTCCCGGCGGAAAATGCACCCGCCTCATATTATCGGGTCCCGCGGGCGGGACCGCCAGCAGGCCGTCGCCGATCAAATACTCAGAGGAATTATGGTACCAGGCCGGGTCGGCCGGGTCGCGCAGCGCGGGGGTCTGGATGAGCGGATAACCGCCGCGTTCGTGCATGATGGCCAGCGAGTACAAGTACGGGAAAAGGCGCGCGTGCATCTCGGCGAGGTACTTTATTTGTTTGACTGTGTCGGCGCCCCCGCCCGCGACTCCGTTGCCGAAAACGCCGGCGGGCAGGATGAAGAGGGGCGACGCGCTGGCCACGGCGGCTTGCGGATCGAGTGTGCTCCCCCTGCCATCCGTCCGTGCCGGTCCGGTCGGCGGGATCCCGCTGACGCTCATGTTGATCATCTGGGCCACTGCCGCCCCCAGCGGCGTGTCTTGCTCGCCGTTCGCCGGTCCAGGGTCCGGCCAGACCAGGGGCACGAAGCGTTCCATGCCGGCGTATCCGCGCGATGAAAAGACCGTGAGTTCCTTGCCGGCCGCGCCGGACACGGCCTTGGCGTAAAGCAGCGGATAGAGGTTGCGCTGGAGGTAGCCGGGATCGCCCGTGTAAAGAATGGAGTCGGGCGGGATCAAGCAGTCGCCATCGAGGACCAGGCCGCTGAATCCCTCCTGCTTGAGCTTCACCCATTTCCCGGCGCGCCACTTGACCGTGGCCGGATTGGTGAAATCCAGCATCACGCGTGTGCCGCGCGCCGTGAGATAATGATAGGGCAGGCCCAGCCGGTTCATGACCAGGTAGTTGTTCTTGAGCGCCTCTTGATATTCTCCGTCGCCGGGCGCGAGCCATGCCCGGTCGCCGGTGACAAAACTGAAGCCTTGCGCGGCGCCCTTTTTAATGACCTCTTGCCGTCCCGCGCAGGCCGGCCCGGCAAGATATGCGAACGCAGCCGGCACGCCGGCTTTGCGGATGGCGCTGAGCCCGGTAACGGCGGCCGACGCGCAGTCCGGGCCGGAAGATTCCACCTGGGCCCACGGCAAGAGCGCCGCGGCGGGCAGCTCCGCGTCCTGCCCGGTGAGCCGGCCGAATTTCCTGACGATCTCGAGCGGCGTGGCGCCGGTGATGATATAGAGGTTGAGCGGTCCGCCGCGCCCGGAAAAACGGATGGCGTCCGGGTAGCGGCTCCCGAGCTCGATCCTGGGGTCCGCGGTCTCGTCCAGAAAAATACCGACGCCGCGCGAGATGAGCACGAAGGGCACGGGCCAGGGGTTGCCGCGTCCGGCCGAGAAGCTGAGGCGCCCCGCGGTGAGAAAGGACACCAGGTTGAGCGCGCGGCCGCTCATGGGTCCGGGCCGGTCCTGGATCATCAGGTCGAGGTCCGAGCCGCGATGGTCAATCTGTTCGGAGCCGCCGCCGAGGCCGAGGAAGTGGTCGTCCGCGCCGGCCAGGAACGAGATGGAAGTCGAGTAGACCGGCGAGCGCGAGCCCGGGTCCACCGTGATTTTCAGAATGTCCTGGTCGTAGAATGAAAAGGTGGTGACCAGCGGCCGGTCCTTGACCCTGCTCTCCGCGATGACCTCGCCGGAGGACTGGCTGATGCTTTCCGCCTGGTCCATGACCAGCGAGCTCAGCCTGACCCGGGCGCCGATGATCCGGCCGGGACCGAGCAGCGGGAAGGTGTGCATGGCCCGGAGCTCGCGGTTAAGGGCGACGCCGCGGTAGTCCGCGCTGCGCTTGGGGTCGTTGCACAGGCCGAGCAGAACATTGTGGTTCCGGTCCAGCACCGCGATGTCGAACGGATCCTTTCCGATCACCACCTCAAGCTCTTTCGAGGAAACGATCACCTTGTCGCCGCGCGGCTCATATTTGGATGGCGACACTTTGAGGTCGTGCAGCACGATGGCGGGCGCGGGTTCCGCGTCCAGGTTGTGGCGCGGTCCGGGCACGAACACCACGGCCAGTCCGATCAGGACCACGGTCAGCGAGCCGCCGGCAAAGGCCACGATCAGGGGAGGGTGCACCGGGGCCACGCTGGGTCCTCTCGGCTTGACCATTGTTGCCAGCGACCTGAAGAACCACAGCGCGATCCACAAATTGAACGCGGCCAGGATGAGCGGGCCGGCCAGGGGCAGCGCCAGGAACACGATGCTCAGCGTCCGCAAAACAAAGACCGGCGGCCCGAGCAGCAAAGCCAGCGGGAACTGGCGCAGGAGCAGCGGGCCCATCTCCCGGATCATGGCGCCGGAGCGCTCGGTCCGCGCCATGGCCGTGAACAGCGCGCACCCGGCCGCCGCCGCGCCGCCGCCGCCGATGCACAGCGCCAGGCGGCCGAACAGGTCCGGCGAGCCGGAAAAGCTCTCCTGCAGCAGCACGAACGTATAATCGAAGAACCACAGGCCGCAAAACAGCAGGGGCCCGCCCAAGATGACGGTGAGCCAGCGGCGCTTGTCCGCGGCCGAGGGCAGCTCGGCCATGAGCAGCCGGGCAAAGAACAGGCGGGAAATCAGGTCGGCCGCAGCGATGACCCAGTACACCGGCGCCGGGTCCGCGCCCAGCCGCACCGAGCTCAGGTTCATGAACCGCTCGGAGGGCGTGTATTCCTGGAAATAGATGAGGAGGGTGTCGAGCAGGACGATCCACAGGAAAATCATGCGGCCCGTGATGCCCGGCCCAGCTTTTTCTACGTCAACATTATCCATAGCCGCTTCCCGCAAGATTTCTCGAAGGCCACCGATACCTCCGCATTATGAAGGAGGCGGCGCGGAGTGTCAATCAGGGGCGGGCGCCGGGCCTTGCCGGAATTGCATGCCGGTCCAGTCCGTCCATGAACGGGATGACCTGGGAGGGCCGGGGCAGGTGGTGGGCGATGAACAGGTCGAGAAGGCGGCGGGACTGGGTGAGCGCGTTCCTGGTGAAGCTGATCCGGCTGATCCGCGCCTCCGGGGCCTTCATGATCTCGGTCAGGGTGCGCGAGGTGTCGGGCGTGATCTCCATGGCCGCGGGCCGCGCCCCGGTAGTAATATCTTCGTGCTCGCAACAGGAAGCGCAAAGCACTCCGCCGGCGGCGGCGTTGAAGAGCGCCTGTCCGTTCGCCCAAGGCCGGAGGCAGTGCACGCAGCAATCCAGCCCCGGCCGGTAGCCCATGGCCGCGATCATGCGGAAGGCATAAGCGATGGCGAAGCGGTCGCTGTCCGGCTCGTCGTGCAGCCGGCCGAGCCCGCCGCGGAGCAGATCGTAGAGCGCGGCGGAGGGAGCGGGCTCGGGCGCGCCCAACGATATGATTTCGAGCAGCAGGGCGGCGCGGGCGAGGCGGCGGGGGTGCTCGCGGAAGCGCGGGAACTGTTCGATGACCGCCGCGTGCTCGACCATGATGCGGCCGCTGCGCGGCGCGGTCATGAGCCCGGCCTCCACCACCTGGGCCAGGTCGAAGATCCCGGCGAACCGCTTTTTCGAGCGCAGCGCGCCCTTGGCCACCGCCACGATCCGGCCCTGCCGCGGCGTGAACAAGCGCACTGAGAGGTCCGATTCTCCGCGCGGCTCGACGGCAAGCACGATCGCCGGCGTGGTCCACTGGTTCATGGCAAGTATGGTAACCGCAAAGCCGGCGCGGTCAAAATATGACACCGGCGCTTTTGCCCCGGTTGTTTTTCCGGCAATGTGGCTATAATCTGGAATGACTTTTATGGAGGATCATGATTCCATGTCGCGCATCGGCAAACATTTTGACCAGCTGAAAAAGGAGGGCCGGGTCGGCCTGGTCCCTTTCATCACCGCGGGCGACCCGAACCTGCCGCGCACGCTCGAGCTGCTCGAGGCCCTGGCCGAGGCCGGCGCGGACGTGATCGAGCTGGGCATGCCGTTTTCCGACCCCATGGCCGACGGGCCCACCATCCAGGCGGCGTCGGAGCGCGCGCTGAAGAATTATTTCGGACTGCCCGAGCTCTTCGAGCTGGTGGAAAATTTCCGGAAGCGCCATGACACGCCGCTCTTGCTCTTCGGCTACTACAACCCGGTGTTCTCGTTCGGGGAGGAAAAGTTCGTGAGCGAGGCCCAGGAGTCCGGGGTTGACGGTATTCTCATCGTGGATCTTCCGCCGGAGGAGGGCGAGGGTCTGCGGGGGCTGGCGCGAAAGGCCGGGCTGGACGTGATCTACTTGACGGCGCCGACCACTCCGGACGGCCGCATGGCCGAGATCGCGGCGGTGGCGAGCGGGTTCATCTATTACGTGTGCGTGACGGGGGTGACGGGAGAGCGGGCGTCGGTCTCGACCACCATCCCCCGTGACGTGGCCCGGATCAGAAAGTATTCCGCGCTGCCGGTGGCGGTGGGCTTCGGCATCTCGACGCCGGAACAGGCGGCGGCGGTGGCGCGGGAGGCCGACGCCGTGGTCGTGGGCAGCGCCATTGTCCGGATCGTGGGAGAGTATGGCGACAGCGATGAAATGGTGGGGAAGGTGCGGGAATTCGTGAGCGCCTTGCGAAGGGGTATTGACGAGAGGTGATGGACGACAAGCCGGCCATAGAGGGCGGAACGCCCGTGCGGCAGGAGCCGCTCTTGTTCCATCGGCCGGTGCTGGGGCCGGAGGAGGAGCGGGCGGTGCTCGAGGCCATGCGCTCCGGCTGGATCACCACGGGCAGGAAATGCGAGGAGCTGGAGCGCCGGGTCGCGGCCATGAGCGGCGCGGCCCACGGCGTGGCCATGACCTCCGGCACCGCCGCCCTGCACGTGGCGCTGCTCTGCCTCGATCTCCGGCCCGGCGACGAGGTCATCACCACGCCCATCACCTTCGCCGCCACCGTCAACATGATCGAGGCGGTGGGCGCGCGCCCGGTCTTCGTTGACGTCCGTTCCTCCGACCTCAACATTGACCCTGACCTGATCGCGGCGGCGGTCACTTCGCAAACGCGGGCCGTCATGCCGGTGCACATGACCGGGATCGCCTGCGACCTGGACCCGATCACGGAGCTGGCGAGAGAACACGGACTGCGGGTCATCGAGGACGCCGCGCACGCGCTGGGGACATTTTACAAGGGCCGGCCGGTGGGCTCGATCTCGGAGCTCACCTGCATGAGCTTCTACGCCACCAAGAACGTGACCACGGGCGAGGGCGGGATGCTGGTCACGAATGATGACGCGATGGCCGAGCGCGCGCGGCGGCTGCGCTGGCACGGGATCAACAAGGAGGCCATGGGCCGCTACGGCCCGTCCGGCTTCCGGCACACGGACGTCAAGGAGGTCGGCTTCAAGTACAATCTGTCCGACGTGCTCGCGGCCATCGGGCTCAGCCAGCTCGACAAGTTCCCGGCCTTTCAGCAGCGGCGCCGGGAGATCGCGGCGCGCTATGACGAGGCTTTGGGGGAGGACGACGCGCTCGCGCTGCTCACGGTGCCCGACTACTGCGAGAGCGCGTACCATCTGTATGCGGTCATGGTGGAGCTCGGCAAGCTCCGGGTTGACCGCGATCACATCCTTAACGCGCTCCAGCGTGAAGGGATCGGGGTAGGGGTTCATTTTCTGAGCGTGCCCGAGCAGAGCTATTACCGCGACAAGTACGGCTACCGGCCGGGCAGCCTGCCCCACGCGGAGCGGGCGTCGCGGTCGCTGATCTCGCTCCCGCTCAACCCGTGGCTTGGCGGGTCCGACGTGGACGACGTGATCGCCGCGGTGAAGAAGGTGCTCGGGTATTACCGTAAATAGCGGCGGGATTGATTTCGCGCAGAGACCCAGCGCGGCCCGAGCCCGCAAACAAAGAATTCATTAACAAGGATATTCAGGATGTCAAGGATAAGATTTTATTATCCTGAATATCCTGTACCTCCTTGTTTAATCATTTTTAAAATTGCCCGAATGGCCTTCTTCAGGTCGTTGCCCCTCCGTCCACCACGATGACCGCGCCGTTGGCGTAGCTCCCGGCCTCGGAGGCCAGGAAGAGCGCGGCGCCCGCGATCTCGTCGGGCTGCGCGTGGCGCTTCATGGGGATCATCATCATGGCGGCGTCGTAAATCGGCTTGGTTTCGATCAGCACCTTGCTGAATTTGGTCGCGGTGAGTCCGGGGCAGATGGCGTTGGAACGGACGCCGAACGGGGCCAGCTCCTTGGCGAACGACTTGGTCATGAGAATGACCGCGGCCTTGGTCATGCCGTACACGCCCTGCATGGGCGAGGCCTGGATGCCGGCGATGGAGGCCACGTTGATGATGCAGCCCTTTTTCTGCTGCATCATGATCAGCCCCGCCTTCTGGGCCATGAAGAAATAGCCCTTGGTGTTGACGTCAAAGGTCTTGTCGAACTGGCTCTCGCTGATGTGGAGCACGTCGCCGAAGTACGGATTGGTCGCGGCGTTGTTGACCAGGATGTCCACCCGCCCGTACGCGGCCATGGTCTGGTCGAAGAGCGCGTTGATCTGGCCGCACTCGCCGGTGTGGCACGCCACCGGCAGGGCCTCGCCGCCGGCCTTCTTGATCGAGTCCGCGACGGCGTCCAGCGCCTCCTGCTTGCGCGACGACAACACCACCTTGGCGCCTTGCGCGGCGAAGGTCCGCGCGATGGACTCGCCGATGCCCCGGCTTGCTCCGGTAACAATCGCCACCTTGTCCTTTAAGCTGAAGTTCACCGCCATTGTTCCCCCTCTATTAATAGACAGCAATCAGTCAAGAAAGCGGACCTTGATATGCCCTCTTCTCTTTCCCTCTTATACCTTCCGGTCCTGGTTATAGTATTTTACGATGGTCCTTGGCTGAATGGCGTCGCCCCAGTGCCGGGTCCGGAACTCGCGGAAGCGGCCGGCGACAAAGATGCCGCGCGCCACCGCCTGTTCCAGTGCGTTGGCGCGGCCAAAAGACCCCTCGACCCGCCCGCGGACCTCCCGGACCATGTCCCGCATCTCCTCCGTGGGCGCCAGGTGTTCCATGGCCAGAAGCAAGACCTTATATTTGCGCATCTCGCCGGCGAAGTATGCGGCCCGGGCGCGCAAATGCGGCTTGCCGGAATCCTTCAAGTTCCGCCAGCCTTCATATTCCGTCTCCAGATAGCGCAGGAGCGAAGGCCCGAGCTCGTGGAAGTCGCGCAGGTACGCGCGGGCCTGGACCTCCTGCGCTTCCGTAAGGCTGAAGTGGGGATGAGTGTACCACGGTTGGGTGAAGTAATTCCAGTCCTCAAAGGGAATGGCGGTCAGGATCCGCCGGTCCTCGCGCATCCGGTCGAACAGGGGGGTGCCCGGGACGGGAGCAAGATGAGCGAATTGGCTCATGGTAGGCTTACACGCCAGGTGGTCGTCAATGTCGGTTACAATGTTTTCCTTGGTGTGCTGGTCCAGCAGCAGGATCGAGCTCAAGATGGTCTTGATGCCATAGCGCTTGAGCTCCGCCACCAGCCCCTTGATATTCATGTCCGCGTTCTTGCGATAGCCTCCAAACATGCTCTCGCGGCCGATCCAGAGCGTCCCTGCCCCCATCTCGGCCAGCTTCTCCGGCCCAAACTCCACCGCCTGGTCCGATGACCCGAAGACCAGCATGTTGAAAACCTTGCCGCTGTCCGCCACGCACTTCCGGAGTTCTTCCGCCCGCTTCAAATCAAGAAGGAAATTATCGTCCCCGATCAGGCAAATCAGGTTCGAGCGGTACTTGCGCTCGATCCGGACCATGGTCTCGAAGATCTCACGGCCGCCGGTGAAAAACTTGATATGCTTGCGGCCGAAAAAGTGACTGGGACAGCAAAAATCGCAGCCATAGGAACAGCCCAGGCCCACCACTATATACGGATATTTGCGCAGCCCGAACACGGGAACGCCCAGCATCTCCCGGGCCTCCCCGTACATCTCCGCGTCGCGGAACGTGAAATCCTTGCTCATTCCGAGCAGGTCCCGCATGAACGTGACCCCGTCGCCGATGCACACGTAGTCCACGTCCATCATCTTCTCCAGGTCCGGGACGGCGGCGCAGAAGCCGCCCAGGACAATGGTGGAGCGCGGCGAAAGCTTGCGCGTTTCCTCCACCATCCGTTTCACTTTCTGAAAATTGGGCATGTATGCGCCAATGCCCACGATGTCATAGCCTTTTTTTATTTCCGTGCGGAAGCGCTCGAAGCTGGGAAATTCCAGGACGGTGGTGGGGGCGTCTATATTATTGGCGATGGCGTGCAGCCCGTAACTATACATATGGGAGCGCAGCGAGAACACCCCTTGGAACTGGGTGATCTGATTATGGAACAGCTCGATCTTGGAACCTTTCCGGCTGTACATATTGTCAACGCCGAAAGGCTTGAAAACCGATGACAGCAGAATCCGCGGCCGCATCCCGACTTCCTCCGAATCTTAATCTACAACTGGTTTCATAACCAGCACCATCATCCCCGACCAGAAGATCAGAAACAAGGATATTAAGGATTTTAAGGATAAATCCAGGGGCTTTTCTTATCCTGATTATCCTTAATATCCTTGTTTCTTCTTCTTGAAAGGGTTATGAAACCGGCTCTAGTGAACCGACCTCACCCCGTCAAACTCAGTTATAATGGGCTACTCTGGTTCGCGGCTGCACTGCGTCGCCCCAGCGCCGGCTCCGGAACTCACGCCAACGGCTCGTCCCGGCCAGCCCGAGGGCGAGGGACTTTTCCAAGGCGCCGGCTTTGCCGAATGAGCTCTCCACCCGCTCCCGCGTCTCCCGCACCTTGCATTTCATCTCCCTGGAGGGCGCGGCATACTCCATGGTCAGGAGCATGACCTTGTATTTCCACATCTGGCCCGCAAAATATTTTGCCCGCGCCCGGAGATGAGACCGGCTGGAGTTTCGCAGGTTCCGCCAGCCCTCGAGCTCCGCGGCGATGAAGCGCATCAGCGACGGGCCGAGCTCGTGGAAATCGCGCTGGTAGGCCCGCTCCTGGATTTGTTCGGCCTCCGCCAGCGTGAATGCGGGGTGAACGAACCACGGCTGCTTGAATCCGTGCCATTCCTCGTAGGGAATGGCGGTGAGAAGCCTGCCATCCTCGTTCATCCGGTCGTAAAGCGGAGTTCCCGGCAGCGGACCGTAATGGCAGAATTGGCTGAAAGTCGGCCCGGCGGCCAGATGTTCATCAATGTCCTCCCCGATGTTCTCCTTGGTGTGCCGGTCCACCAGCAGGATCGAGCTCAAGATGGTCTTGATCCCGTAAGACCTGAGCCCGGCGATCAATTCCGGAAGATTGACGCGGCGCATCTTCGGATATTCCGAAAACCTGCTCTCGCGGCCGATCCAGATCGTGCTCACCCCCATCTCCGCCAGCTTCTCCGGCCCGAACTCGGCCGCCTTGTCCGCGGACCCGAAAATGAAGAGGTTCCAGACCTTGCCGCCCTCCACCACCCGGCGCCGGAGCTCCTCGGCCCGCGTCAGGTCGAGCAAAAAATTATCGTCGCCCACCAAGCCGATCACCAGCGAGCCGAAACGCCGCTCCACCCGCAGCATCTCCTGATACAGCTCATCGCCGTTCTTGAAAAACTTGATGTGCCGCCGGCCGAAAAAATGGCTGGGCGAACAGAAATCGCAGCCGTATGAGCAGCCCAGCCCGACCACAATCTGCGGGTTCCTCGCCCCGAACACCGGCGCCCCGAAAATCTCCCGCGTCTCGCTCCAGATGTCCGGGTTCTGGAACCGGAACTCCTGGGGCTCACCCAACAGGTCGCGCATAAAGGTGATGCCGTCGCCCACGCACACGTAATCCACCTTCATCATTTTCTCAATGTCCGGGACCGAGGCGCAGAAGCCCCCGAGCACGATGGTGGACCCGGGCGAAAGCTCTCTCGTCTCCTCCACCATCCGTTTCACCTTCTGGAAATTGGGCGTGATCGCGCCCAGCCCTACGATGTCGTAGCCCTTTTTAACTTCCCGGCGGAAGCGATCCAGGGTGGGGAAATCCAGCACCGTGGTCGGGGCGGAAATATTTTTGGCGATGAGGTGGAGGCCGAAGGTATGGTAAAAGTTGCGGATCGAGAACGGTCCCTGAGCCTTGGTGAGCTGGTTGTGGAACAGCTCGATCTTGGATTCCCTTCGGCTATAAATATTGTCAATTCCGAACGGCTTGAAGACCGAGGATAATAACACGCGCGGCGGCATCAATTCTTCCCTGTCATTTACTTTATTCGACAAAGGGGAGGGTGTCAACCGGCGCTCCCCGCGCTCCCCCAGCGCGCAAAGCATCGTGATATTATTGTTAATAGCGGGGAACGGACCCTCCTCCGGGGATGAGTCCGTCCCTCAACACGGCCATTAAACCGGCTTATTTTTTCATTTCCGGCACGGCTTCGAGCCCGCCCTTATATACCTCCCAACTGGTCTTAAGATAGGTTTCTTCTCCGGGCTTGAGAGTGACTTTGGGGCCCAGCGGCTCCATCTCGATCAGGCGGCCCTGAGGATCGTCCGCGGCCACGCGGCGCTCGTTCTTGTGCACGAACTCGCCCTTGCCCGCGACCCAGACCTCGAAGTTCCCGCCGTCCGGATAATCCTGGGTCGCGTCGTAGGCCGGGAAGCGCTCGACAAAGGTCTGGCCCTTGGCCGGGTCAACCATGGCCGCCCACCCGGCCGACACGTCCAGCGTCATCTTGCCCACGAAATTCATGTAGCGCACGATCATCAGGCCCTTCTGATAGTCCGGCTGCCAGTTGAAGCTCGAGGCCTCGCCGAACATGACCTGGCACTTCTCCGGCCAGCGGCTGTTCGGGTTCAGCGGGATCGCGAGGTAGGCGTCCTCGTTCCAGTCGTTAGCGCCGCGCTTTTTGCCGTGGTCCGAGAAGTCCATCTGCGCCACCTCCCAGATGCCCCAGGACACGGCGCGGTCGGAGACGTTCTTCATGGTGATCTCGATGGTGAGCCGGCTCGATCCGTCCTTCAAGGTGAGCGTGCGCTCGTACTGCACGCCGGCGTATCCGCCCTCGCTCGACCCGGTGAGCTTGAGCTTCACTTGCTTGCCCTTGCCCGCGAGCACCTCATACTTGAACGGCGCGTCCATCACCGCGTCGCCGGGACCGGGCCACTGGCCCTTGCCGCTCCAGCCCTGCGGCGCCGGCCACAGCTTGTCGCCGCCGTAATTCTTCCACAAATCCATGTCCACCTTTTCCGGCAGCGGCTCCACCTTGCCCGCCAGGTCCTGGTTCACCCACAGCCACTCCTTGCCGTTCACCCGGTACTGGATGATCCGGCCGCCCAGCTCCGGCGCCACCAGCACCTGCGTCGTCTTGTTCGAAAGCGACACGCACTTCCACCCCTTGTAATCCACGCCCTCCTTGACCACCGCCGCCAGCGCCGCCGCCGGCAAAAGACCCAGCGCCATCACCGCCAACCACCAAGCCTTCATCTCCTTACCCCTCCTTCCTACTGTACGAGCGGCCTAATCCGCGACCCGCCGCTTTGGAGTGCCGCGGCACGACGCCGCTTTCATTAAAGCTGATATGGTTAGACAAGCCTCATTCCGTCTCACGGCTTGATGCTTCACCTATCTATCCGTCAGTTGTCCGCAGGGCATCAGGCCCGCGAGACATCAGCGCCAATGAAAGCGCGGCCGTGCCCGCGCACTGCAAAGCGCCGCTCGGCGCCGTTCGCCGCAACTGCGATGTGGAAGCAGCTTCAGTCGCGCCCGCCTCAGCTCCCGTACATATCCCGGATCTTCTGCCGCAGCACCTTGCCCACCGGCGAGAGCGGCAGCTCATCCACTAACACCACCGAGCGCGGGATCTTGAAGCCCGCCAGCTTGTCCCGGCAGAACTCGATGATGTCCTCCGGGTTCGCCTTCTGGCCGCGCTTGAGCTGCACCACCGCGCGCACCGTGCAGCCCCACTCGTCGTCCGGCACCCCGATGATGCAAACGTCGTCCACCTGAGGGTGCTGGTGCACGATCTCCTCCACCTCCAGCGGGAATACCTTTTCCCCGCCCGTGTTGATGCACTCATTCTTCCGGTCTATCAGCCGGACCTCGCCCTCCTCGTCCAGGTAGCCCAGGTCCCCGCTCTTGAACCAGCCGCCCTCCATGGCCTCGCTCGTCTTGCCCTCGTCCTTGTAATAGCCCATCATCACGGTGGACGACTTATACATGATCTCTCCGGCCTGCCCCGGCGGCACCTCCGCCCCGTTCTCGTCAACGATCTTGACCTCGACAATGGACTGGCCCACCGACCGCTCCTTGAGCGAGTCCGGGCCGGCGTCAATGCGGAAGCTGGTCACCGGCGTCATCTCGGTCTGGCCGAACATGTCCAGCACCAGGACGCCGGGGAAGGTCTCGAACATTTTGCGCTTGAGCGCGACCGAGGCGGCGCCGGCGCCGGTGGCCGCGATCTTGAGCGAGGACACGTCGTATTCCTTGAGGCCGGGATAGGACACGAGCTTTTTCCAGCCGGTGGGCACGTTGGCCATGAATATGGGCTGCTCGCGCTGCACGATTTCCAGGATGGCGGCGGGCTCGAACTTCACGCCCGGCACCAGCACGTAACAGATGTTGCCCACCATGATGCCCATGAGCAGGATCTGGTACGACGCGTCGTGGAAGAAGGGCATCGAAGGCACCATGTACTTGATGGTGTTGGCGTACCCGAAGCGCGCCGCCTCCGGGTGCGAGAGCACGTAGCGCAGGAAAGACTGCGCTTTTTTCTTGACGCCGGGCCGCGCCACGAACCCTTTCATCAGCTTGGTGCGCAGCAGCGGCTGCACGTAGCGCAGGCCCGGGATCGAGATCGCGTCCTTGATGTTCTCGAGCTGCTCCGGCGTCAGCTCGATCTGCACGCCCCGCACGATCACGTTGGCGAGCAGGATCGCGAACATGTCCAGGTGCGCGCCGTAGGAAAGGAGCACGCCCTTGGGGAAGCCGGTGGTGCCGCCGGTATAGACCATGACCGCGGCGTCCTCCCACTCGGTCGCGACCGCGGGGTCGCTCTCCTCGCCCGAGCTCACGAACTCCTCGTATTCAATGGCCCCGGAAATTCCGCCCTCGCCGCGGCACACGTAATTCCGGATGCCGGTGAGGTTCGGCGCCGCCTTCTCCACCTGCTCCCGCCAGATGCTTTCGTAGATGAACAGGGTCGAGTCCGAGTGCTGGGCCTGGAACTCGATCTCGCGCGGGATGAAACGGTAGTTCATCGGCACCGGCACCGCGCCCGCAACCTGGATCGCGTAATTTAGCTCCACGAACTCGGGGCAGTTGTGGAACATGAACGTCACCTTGTCGTTCTTCTTCACCCCGAGCTTCTGCATGGCCCGCGCGAGCTTCAGGGCCCGGCCCGCGAGCGCGCCCCACGTCACCCTCCGCTCGCCGTACACCACGGCTTCGCCGCCGGGATTATGCTTCTTAAGCGAGATGAGACAATTGGCGATGATGTTCGGCGAATATTTCCCCATCAATCCCTCCCTTTAGCTGGAATAAACCATGGACTCAACGGAACGTAGGGCGTAGAGCGAAGGGCGAACAGCGTGAATCAAAAAACCAATCAAGGCGGAGTTTTTTCTCCCTACGCCCTTCGCTCTACGCTCTACTCATCACTTCAGCCCCAGCTCGCTCTTGTTCCTCAAGAAATCCATGACCGCGTCGCGTGACACCATGCCGATGAATCTTCCGTCCTTCACCACCGGCGCCTGGTTCACGCCGTCGGCCGAGATCAGCTCCATCACCCTGGTGAGCGGCGTCTCCGGCAGCACGGATTTTAATTGCTCCGCGGGTATCATGATCGAGCGCGCCGTGGTCTGGGACCATTGCTCCACCGGCACGGCCTTGACGTTGTGAACGGTGACGATCCCCGACACCTTGCCGTGGTCCAGCACCGGGAAGCAGCGCCGCCCCGTGTGCAGGATGTGGCGGTAGACCAGGTCGGAAACCAGCGTGTCGGAATCGAGGAACGGGCAGTCGGTCAGCATGACCTCCCCCGCCGTGTGCCCGGCCAGCAGGTCCGTCAGCGCCTGCTGCCGCGTGCTGGCCGAAGCCGCCTGCAACAGGAACCACCCGATGAACGCGATCCACACCCCGTTGAAGATCGAGCCGCGGAACAGCATGAACACGCCCATGAAGATGAACATGAAGGCCACGCCCTTGCCCACCGCGCCCGCGATCATGGTGGAGCGGCTCGAATCCTTCGACACGCCCCAGATGATCGCGCGCAGCACCCGCCCCCCGTCCAGCGGAAAGCCCGGGATCAGGTTGAAAACCGCCAGCGACACGTTGATCAGCGCCAGCCACCCGAACAGCGCCGAGAACGGCTCCAGCCCCATGCCCTTGAACACCCACCACAGCAGCCCCGAAACCGCCCCGATCAGCACGCTCATCCCCGGGCCCGCCAGCGCCATCACCAACTCGTCGCCCGCCTTCTTCGGCTCCCTGGCGATCTGCGCCGCGCCCCCGAAAATGAACAGCGTGATCCGCGGCACCGGAATGCCACGCGACTGCGCCACGAAACTGTGCGCCAGCTCGTGCAGCAGCACCGACAGGAAAAACAACAGGCTCGTCACCAGACCCAGCGACCAGTAAAGCGGCTGCGTCCAGTGCGGGTGCTGCTGCGGGAAATACTGCGCCGCCAGCGACCACGTCACCAAGACGAAAATCAGGAACCACGAGTAATCCAGCCGGATCTCGATGCCCCGTACCGTGAATATTTTTATGCCGCCTTGTAACATTATATTTCCGCCCTCATGGTGGCCGGGACACTCCTGTCCCGCGCCATGCAGCGCCGCCCGACAAGAGTGCCGGGCCCACCTATCTCAAAGCCGGACCCCGGACGGCGCCGGCTCCCCCTTGTAATAAACCGCGCCCTTCTCGTCCATCTGGAACCAGCCCCGCGCGATGGCCTCGATGGTCTTCGGAAAAATCTCCCAGTCGCCCGCCTCCTTGAGCCGGTCCTGGTTATATTTTGAGACCCGATCCAGGACCTCCGGGTTCCCCAGGTCCGCGCCCGCCTCGACCTCCACCGCCAGCGGCTTCGAGATCATGAGCAGCGGGCCCGCGTCAACCTCCTCGATCACCAGGTGCGTGCTCGAATGGATCCTCTTCTCGCCCGCCCCGATCGCGTCACGCACCGCGTGCCCCCCGGTCCAGCGCCTCTTCCCCGAAGCGTCCCTCACCGACAGGTCCGCCGGGTGAACGTTAACGCCCACAAACGCCCGGATCAGCGTCGGCGACGCGATGGCCATGTATCCGCCGTAGATCGCCACCCGCGCCCCGGAGGGCCGGAGCAGCTCGACGTTCTCGCGGTCAAAATCCTCCCTGCGCTTGAGGTCCTTCCTCGATACCCCGTGTTTCTTGAGCCATCCGGCGAGGTCGTGCGTGATCGCCGGCAGATCATAATCGCGCCCGATCTCGGCGGCATTCGAGTCAAAGCAGTCGGAAAAAACGGCCGCGATCTCGAACAGCGGCCGGCCCTCCTCGCTCCTGATCCGCTCGCCGTGCTCCAGGATCCGCCGCACGTTGGTGCCGCTCCCGCTCATCAGCGCCACCGCCCGAAGCGGGCCTGTTGCCGGGTCATGTATCGGCTTAACCGCCATGCCTTCAACCTCTCGATCTCGAATTCCCGCCAACTATAGCAAAGCCCCGGCCCAGCTTCAACACAGTCCATGCCGTGCCAGACCTTGGCCCCTATTCAAACCGACGAAATCAGGTTATAATTAAATCAGGCGCTCATTGCCGTCCAAAATATTTCCCCGAAGGGGAACGATGTGAGTAGCCGGGTGGTGCAACCCCCGGAAAAGCGTGCGGCGCCATTCCGACCCTGAAGGGGTCGCCCCCCGCTTTTGGTACAACCCTTTCAGGGTTGGAGAACCTTGGGGCGCGGCTCCGTAGGTTGCACCTACGGCTATTCATATTTACACCCCTTGCGGGGTGCGGGAATGAAATCGGCGATTAAAGGCTACATTTAGGGGCCTTGGACCGCCGCAAAGGAGAATACGAAATGTTCAGTGAGCACCGCGAGAAGCTGAAAGCCTTGAAGGAAGAGTACAACAAGCTCCGGGGGTATCTTTGACTTTGCCGGGATGGAGCAGAAGCTTACCGCGCTCCGCGCCGTCATGGAGTCGGCTGACTTCTGGACCGACCCCGAGCGCGCCGCCAAGGTAAACCGCGAACAAAAGCGCATCGTTGACGAGCTCGCCAAGTGGCGGCGCATGGACAAGGAGCTGGAGGACGCCGAGGTGCTCCTTGACCTGGCCGACGAGGAGAACGATGAAGCCGCGGCCAAGGAGGCCGGCGCCGCCATCGAGTCGCTCGAGCCCAGGGTGAAACAGTTGAAGCTCGAGCGCATGCTCTCCGGCGAGCACGACCAGAGCGATTGCTTCCTCTCAATCAACGCCGGCGCCGGCGGCACCGAGGCCCAGGACTGGGCATCAATGCTCTCGCGCATGTACATGCGTTACTTCGAGCGCATGGGCTACGAGGTTGAAATCCTCGACGAGCAGCCCGGAGAAGAAGCGGGCATCAAGAGCATCATGTTCGCCGTCCGCGGCCAATATGCCTACGGCTATCTCAAGGCCGAGCGCGGCGTGCACCGCTTGGTCCGCATCTCCCCCTTTGACGCCAACAAGCGGCGCCACACCAGCTTCGCCGCCGTCTTCGTTCTTCCCGACATCGAGGAAGACATCTCGGTCGAGATCAATCCCGAAGACCTCCGGGTTGACACCTATCGCGCCTCCGGACACGGCGGCCAGAAGGTCAACAAGACCAGCTCCGCCGTCCGCATCACCCACCTCCCCACCAACACCGTGGTCCAGTGCCAGAACGAGCGCAGCCAGCACAAGAACAGGGCCTTCTGCATGAAGGTCCTCAAAGCCAGGCTCTACCAATTGGAGGAGCGCAAGCAAAAGGAAAAAATCGAGGCCTTCTCCTCCGACAAGAAGGAAATCGAGTGGGGCTCGCAAATCCGGTCCTACGTGCTCCAGCCCTATCAGTTGATCAAGGACCTGCGCACCGACCACGAGACCGGAAACGTCCAGGCCGTGCTCGACGGCGCCATCCATCCCTTCATCGAGGCCTACCTCATGCAGGAAAGCATGAATGGAAAGCCGCCCCCGGCCAAGCCCGAACCCGAACCGGCCCAGGCCCGGGCGGAATAAAGAGAAAAGATCGGTTGTTGAAGCCAAGAGTTTTTGGCCGCAGATGAACGCAGATAAACGCAGATGAGAGAAGCAAGGAGCAAGAATAAACAAGGAACACATTGAGTTTTAATTTAACTTCATTTTTCTTATCTGTGTTCATCTGCGTTCATCTGCGGCAAAGATAATCTTTTTTACTTGCTGGGCGTTAAATCTTCGGTATCGGAGGATTCACGGTGTCAAATGTCCCCTCCTCCTGGCCCTTCCAGGAGGCCGGAAACATCAGCCTGAAAAACGTGGCCGACGGCGCGCCCGTGATTTTCGAGACCGGCTTCGGCCCGTCCGGCCGGCCGCACATCGGGACCTTTGCCGAGGTCGCGCGCACCATCATGGTCCAGAACGCCTTCCATGAAATGAACCCCGGCCGCTCAACCCGCCTCTACGTCTTCTGCGACGACATGGACGGCCTGCGCAAGGTCCCCGGCAATGTGCCCAATCCCGAGCTCGTCCGCGAGAACCTGGGTAAGCCGCTCTCCCGGATCCCCGACCCCTTCGGCGGCGACGAGTCATACTCCGCCCACATGGAGCGCGAGCTCGTCGCCTTCCTCGAGCGCTTCGGCTTCAAGTTCGAGCTCAAAAGCTCCGCCGTCGAATACGCCGGTGGCGCCTTCAACGACGCCATGCGCCGCGTGCTCGCGAACTACGAGAAAATCCGGGCCGTGATCCTTCCCACCCTGCAGGAGGAGAACCGCGAGACCTGGTCGCCCATCATCCCCATCTGCGAAAAGTGCGGCAAGCTCTACACCACCATTGTCACCGGCGTGGACCCCGAACGGGCGCTCGTGCGCTACGAGGACACCGGCGTGTTCGGCGAGGGCAGGAACCGGGTCGAGGGCTGCGGCCACCAGGGGGAGGTCTCCGCGCTCGACGGACACGTGAAGGTCGGCTGGAAGGCGGACTGGGCGCTCCGGTGGTTCACCTACAACGTCCGCTACGAGATGTACGGCAAGGACCTGATTGATTCGGCCCGGCTCTCCGGCAAGATCTGCCGCGTCCTCGGCGGCGACCCGCCGACCGGCATGGTCTACGAGCTGTTCCTGGACGAGCAGGGCAAGAAAATCAGCAAGAGCGTGGGCGAGGGACTGACCGTGGACTCGTGGATGACCTACGCCCCCATCGAGAGCCTGCTCTACTACCTCTTCCCGAACCCCAAAAAGCAGCGCCGCCTTTTCTTCGACGTCATCCCCAAAAGCGTGGACGATTACTTGAACGAGCTCAGAAAATTCCCCGGGCTCGCCGCCGCCCAATACGACTCCGTGGTCTGGCACCTCCACCAGATCGGCCGCGAGGCCCCGGCCTATACCGGCCGCGTCAACTTCTCGCTCGCGCTCAACCTCATCTCCGGCATCGGCGCCGGCGACCGAGCGCTGCTCCACGATTATCTCACCCGCTACGATTCCGAGATCGCCGCCAACGAGCATGTCACCTCAAAGCTCGTGGACCGCGCCGTGCGCTATTTCCAGGACTTCATCGAGCCCAACAAAAAATACCGCAAGCCCACCGACGAGGAACGCGCCATGTTCCAGGCCCTGCTCCTAAGGCTCGAATCGTGCCAGGGCGACAGCGAGGACGACTACCAGGCCATGGTCTTCGACACCGCCAAGCAAGCCGGGCAAGACCCCAAGTCCCTCTTCCAAGCCATCTACCAAGTCCTCCTCGGCCAGGACCGCGGGCCCCGCTTCGGCACCTTTGTCAAGCTCGTGGGCAAGGACCGGGCAGGGGAGATGATCAAGAAAGCGCTGGAGTAAATTGAGACGAAGAACAACCGCCAAGACGCCAAGAATAAAATTTATTTCCAATAAATCTTGGCGCTCTTGGCGTCTTGGCGGTTACTCTTCCCTTTCCACTTGTTTACCCCCCGGATTAAGATAAGCATCCGCCGTCACTCCCCCTAAAATAGCCACGGCCCCGGCGACGCCGTAGCCGCTGGGCAGTTCGCTCATGATTATGAAGGCCCAGACCGGGTTGAGCACGGGCTCGATCAGCGAGATGGTGGAGGCCTTGAGCGCGGTGATAGTGCGCAGCCCGCGCGAGTACAGGACATAGGCGAGTCCGATCTGGAACGCGCCCAGGTACAGGAGGCACAGCCAGCCCCCGCCGTCGAGCCCTCGCAGCTGGGCCGCCTGCCCGGTATGCAGGATATAGGGGAAGAGCACGAGCGCCGTGGCTAAGTTGGACAGGCTCACCAGCGTCAGGGAATGCTCATCGCGCAGGGCGCGGAAGAGCACGATGACCAGCGCGAACCCGACGCCGGAGACGATGGCCACCAGGTTCCCTTTAAGGCTCGTGCCCGCGGCCGGCTCCAGGAGGAAGAGGATGATGCCGAATGCGGCCAGGACCATGGGCGCGGCGCGGCGGGCCGTGGGCCTGATCGTCCCGGCCGCGGCCAGCGCCAGGAAGATCCACAGCGGCGCCGTGTACTGAATGGCCACGGCGTTCATGGCGGTGGTCCACTTGGTGGCGATGACGAAGCTCGCGCTCATCAGGGGATAGCAAAGCATCAGCGCGAGGAGCTTCCAGGAAAATCGCACCCGGCCGGGACGGATGAAGGGAAGGAAAACCAGGCCCGCGATCAGGCACCGGGCCGCCGCCACCACCGCGCCGTCGGCGTCAACGTATTTGATCGCCGCCCCGCCCGTGCTCCACAACAGGGCGGCCAGAATCACCAGCCATGTCCCGCTTGACCTGGTATCACGCATCATGGATGGTTGGACTGATGTGGATGAAGAAATTTTTCACGCCAAGACGCAAAGAGCGCAAAGGTTTTCCCCTGATAAAAAATTTCTCTTCTCCGCGTTCTCTTAAGCCTCCGCGGTAAAAAAATCTCTTTTGAACCGGGGCGCTTGCGGCTATTTCAGATGCCGGAGCGACTGCTCGGAAAAGTGCCTGATGTAGCGCTCCAGGTGCCTGGTCTCCAGTTTGATCGTCCCTATCTTCACCATCGGCGGCTTCACGTCCTTGCCCAAAGCCCGCCGCATGTGGAAAAGCCGGCTGATCCGGAGCCGGTCTTCAATGTCGTCCTCCCAAAGCATCTCCCGCGTCAGCGCCTCCGGGAAAATCAGCGAATCGCAGCAACTGCATTTGAACACGCCGCGATGTTCCAGGGTCTCGGGATTAACGTTGAATTCCACGAACTCGTAAGCCTCCAGGCAGTCCGGACAGATCATGTGCGCTTCCTCCCTCTTTCCTTGTGAGCCTTCCCCGCAACCGCGAGAGCCTTATATATTGAATCCATGAATCATTATTATACTACATATGGTGGTTTGTCAACAAACAAAGTGTAACGGCATTATATCCGGCACGGGGAAAGAGACGGGTAGGGTATGCGCGGTAATGACGGGTTCGGGGAAAAGGTCAGGCGAGAAGCGAGCGTAACGTGGACAGTAAGAGCCGCGCCCAGATTTTGGGCTCCCGGGGCTTTAGGCTCAGGGCCTCGCGCAAGGCCAGCCGGGCGTCCTTGAACCGGCCGAGCCGGTAGAGGCGGCGGCCGAGCCGGTAGAGGAGGTGATGGGGGTCGTTGAACTCGGAGAGGTATTCCCACGGGTCGAGCAGCTCGATCAGGCGGGGCGAGCGCCGCGCGATGCGGTCGAGCTCGGCGAAACGCTCACTCAGCCATTCGCGGGGCGCTCCTGAAAAGTCATGGTCCAGATAACGCAGGGGGGAGTGGATCAGCTTGGTGAGCCGGAACAGCGCCAGGTTGCTTTGCCACGAGCCGGCGTCCTCGAAAATGAATTCCGGAGCGAGCGGTTCCCGTGCGCCGGCACCCGCGTCCAGGCCCGGCTGGATCACGAGGAGGTTCTTCGCGGCCCGGATGAGGAGCTCCCAGCCGCCGGCCGCGGAGAGCCCGGGGATGAAGCCGCCGATCCTGGTGAGCGCCTCCCGCTTCCAGATGCAGCCGCACAACAGCGCGCGCTCGTCGCGGAGCAGGGGCGAGACGCCGATGGCGCGGCCGGGCAGTTTCACGCCCGCGGGGGTTTTCACCTCGCCCAAGACCGCGTCGGCCTCGGGATTCAAGCGCAGGCTGGCGAGCGCCTGTCCCGCGAATTCGGGGGCCCAAGCGTCGCCGGGCCGGAGGAAGGCCAGGAAGCTGCCGGCCGCGAGGGCCGCCCCCTGGTTCCACAGCGCGCCCGGAGGCGCGGCTGCAACGTTGATGGCCCTTGGCGCCGGGCCCGCGGAGGGCCTCGGCGGGGCGGCTTCGGCGTCCGGGCCGATCACGATGATCTCGGCGATTGACCCGCCGCGCTGGAGCGGGGCGAGAGTGGCGGGCAGCCGGCCGGCGTCATCGGAACTGACGGCGACGATGACGCTGAGGCCGGGATCGGAGGCCGGGGAAAGCGCGAGCGCCGGGGGCTTTAAGCCCGCGGCCCCGGGCAGGGCGGCCCCTGACTCGAGGAGCAGGCCCAGGAAGCGGCCGAGAGCGAGGCCCGGGTTTTCGCGGAGGACCTCTTTGAGCTCGGCCCGGGCCGCTTCAATCTCGCCCGTGCGCATGAGCAGTTCGGCGAGGTCAGAGCGCTCGCGCGGTCCGAGGAGGTTCTGCCGAATGCCGTCGGCCAGGATGGCGGCGGCGCGGGACTCGCCCTGCCGCTTCAAGGCGAGCCAGGCGGCCTGGCGCCGGGCCAGGGGAGAAGGCTCGGCGGCCAGGGCCTCGGCCGCGCCGTCTTTGCCGGCCGGACCTGCGGCCAGGGCGGCCCGCCGGAGAGGCGCCGGCCCATACCCCAGCTCGGCCAGCTCCCGCGCCTCCCGGTCGCAGCCATAGGCCATAAGCGAGAGGACCAGCCGCTCGAAGCGCTTCTCCCGGTCTCGGGGGTCCCCGCCCGCCCGCAGGTATTCATCCTCGGCCCGCGCCCCCGCGGCCAGCGCCAGCATCTTGACCGCCGCGGCCTTGCTGTACTGGGTCTCATGCCAGCGGTAGTGGACCAGCGGCTGTTCCAGGTGGATGAACTTTATGTTCCGGCGCAGCATCGCCAGGATAAGATGATAGTCGTCCACCGGCTCAAACCGGGGATCATAAGCGAACTCCCGGGCCAGGCGGGCGGGATAGGCCACGGCGGGGTTGAAAATGAACGTTTCGCGCCGCAGTTTCCCGGGATCGGGGCGGGAGAGCCTCTTCAGCTCGACCTTGCCTCCCGGGAAAAGCTGGACCACGTCGGAATAGAGGTAGCCCTCCTGTTCGGAAAGGACGCGCTTGATCGTGCGCACGCGCTCGGGCGCGCAGAGGTCGTCGTGGTCCATGACGGCGATGAAGCGGCCGCGGGCCAGCAGGTTGCCGAGGTTCCGGCCCATGGCCACGCCGCGCCGGCCCATGCCGCTGTAGTAGCGTATGCGCGGATCCTGGAACTCGGCCACCACCGGCCCGGTGATGGCGGGGTCGCCATTGTCAACCAGGACCAGCTCCCAGTCCGGATCGTCCTGGCCGAGCACCGACCGGATCGTTTGGCGCAAATACTCCGGCGGGGTATTGTAAAGCGGGATGACCACCGAAACCGAAGGACGATCCCCGAACCGCCGCTGGATCGAGGCGGTGAGCAGGCCGAGGTGGATCCGGTCGGCGGGGCGCAAGGCGGCGGCCGCCGGTGCTGGATCGTGTCCTCCCTCCGGTCCGGCGGGCAGCTCGATGCAGGCGAGGAAGCGGTCGAGCAGCGCGAAGGCAGCGGCGCGGGAGGCGGCGGTGATGGCCTGCGCGCTCCGGAGCAGAGGCTCCCACGCGGGCAGATGACTTGAGGAGCAATTAAGGATCAGGAGCTCGGTCCCGGATTTCCGAACCTGTGCGCCCAGAGTCTTCAGCCGGGCGGGGTCTGGTTCCGGCGCGCCCGGGGCCAGGTCCATGGCCATCAGACAATGCCGGGGAGACGGGGGAAGAGCGTTGACGGCAGGATAAAACCGCCATTGGATTGATAATGGCTCAAGCCCCGGGGCCAGCGCTTTCACCCATGGCGCCGTCTCCAGGCCGGGGCCGATTAAAGCTATGTCACGAATTTCCGTCATTAACAACGGTCCTCCGCCGGGCGGAGGCGGGGATTCAGCGTTCGGCCGGGAGCTTCGACGTGGTCCGGCTATTGGGCGCGCCGATCATCTCCGGCGCAAGCCGTTGCTCCGCCTCCCGTCCGGGCGATCAGCTCCCGGGCGCTCGAATTAAACTCATCACTTGCGAGCAGGCGATGGGCGGTCCGTTGGGCCCTTGCGCCCAGTTCCGCGGCCAGGCCCCGGTCATGGTAGAGCCTGACCATGAACTCCCGCGCCTGTTCCAGGCCGGGCTCGGCCCATTGCTTGACGGCAAGGTAGGCGGGGTGATCCTCCCGCGCCTTGGCGAGGGCGCATTGCACCAGCAGGGAGTTCGCGTCGTTTAAGAAATCGAGGGCGCCGCCGTAGCGCGAGGCGATGACGGGCTTGCCCAGGGCCATGGCCTCGAACATTCCCAGCCCCAGGCCTTCCCCGCGGTGGAGGGAAACGTAGCAATCAATAGAGGACATCAGGGTCATCAACTCGTCGCGGGGAAGGATCTCCTCGATCAGCTTCACTTGCCCTTCGACCCCCGCCTGGCGGATGTGATCCCGCAACAGCTCCCGCTGGCGGGGAAAGGAGTCAGGGTTGCTGACCTTTATAACGAGCCGGGCGTCCGCTTTGCCCGCCAGCCCGGCGGCGAAGGCGCTCACCACTCCCAGCGGGTTCTTGCGCCGGAAGCTGCTGTAATAATCGAACGAGAACATGAACACGAAGTCTCCGGTCCCGAGCCCGAGTTTTTCCCGGGTCTCCTGGCGTGACGCTGTAATTTCCCAATCCCTGCGGTGAGGATAGGGAACTCTGGAGATCCTGAATCTTCCCGGCGCCATTTGCTCGATGGCGCTCTGGATGAAGCCGGTAAAGGCCGCGACCTCATCCACCTTTTCCCAGGCGGCGAGGTCGCCCTCGATGCCGCTGGCATACTCCCAGAAGGGAGCTACGATGTTATAGCGATTGGCAAACAAGGCCGGGGTCTTCCTCTGGCTGGGGGCGATCTCCCGGGCCCCGAACAGCCAGAGGTTGGCGCGGTAGGGAAGCCTTGGGGAGATGCGTCTTGCCATTCCTTGGTCGAGCAGGGAAGGGAGGCGCTGAACCCCTTTGGCCCGCAGCGGGTAGATGGAAAAGGGCAGGCCGCTGTCGCGAAGCTTATAGGCGAAGTCTCTCGCGGCCTGGGCCACTCCGGAGCTGGTATCGAAGTATCCGATCAGGTTCACGCCGCCGGTTTTGAGCAGCATCCTGGATAAGATCCCGGACACGGTCCCCATTCGCGGCCTTTTACGATCAGTTCCGTGAAGAAAGTTGAAGAAAGAGCCCATTGCGGTGTTCATCCCCGTCGTGGTTGCCTCAAGCGGAGCGGAGGCCCGATCATTCGACCACCAGCAGCACGTCTCCTTTCTGCACCCGGTCGCCCGGCTTGAAGCCCAGGCCCGCGGCCTTGCCCGCGGCCGGGGCCTTGATCTCGTTCTGCATCTTCATGGCTTCCAGGATCAGGAGCACCTGGCCCTGCTTGACCGCATCGCCCTGCTTGACCCGGTACTCGATGACGATGCCGGGCATGGGAGCGAGGACCGCGCCGGGAGTGCACGATGCCGCGGGAGCGGCGGGCGCTGGCTTCGGCGACGGCCCGGCCGGCCTGGCCGCGGATGGGGCCGGCGCTTTTGCCGATGGCCCCGCGGCCGGCTGCACGGAGGCCTTGCCGTCGGCGGGATCAACCACGACCTGGAAGTATTCGCCCTCGATGAAAACGTTGAAGGTCCGGGCGTCCGGCCCGGCCGCCGGCGCCTCCTTTTTGGCGGGCGTCTCCACGAGCAGGCCCTTCTTGGCCTTTTCCATCAGCTCCATCTCGCACCTGCACTGTTCGAGGGTCTTGGGCATGACCTCCGGCGGCGGCGCCTCCAGCCCGTGTTTCCAGCGCAGGTACTTCATGCCGGTCGTCGGATACAGCGCATAGGTGAGAATGTCGCCTATTTCCTTGGTAATGTCCTTGACCGCGGCGCGGGCCTTTTCCATCTCGGGCGGGAGCAGGTCCGCGGGCCGGCCGGTGATGGGCGTTTTATACTTGTAGTCCTTGAGGCAGATTTTCCGCACCTCCGGGTCCACCGGCGCGGGCGGCCTGCCGTAAAGGCCGGCGGCGTAGTCCTTGACCGGCTGCGTCACCTGCCGGTACCTTCCGAAGAGCACGTTCATCACGGCCTGCGTTCCCACGATCTGCGACGACGGCGTGACCAGCGGCGGGTAGCCCAGGTCGGCCCGGGTGCGGGGCAATTCCTCGAACACCTCGTGGAGCTTGTCGAGCGCGCCGGCCTCCCGGAGCTGGCTCACCAGGTTGGAGAGCATTCCGCCGGGGATCTGGTGGAGGAGCACGCCGGCGTCAATCACGCTCATCCGGGTGGCGTCCAGACAGTCGCGGTACTTGGGGCTGACCTTTTCCAGGTGCTCGCCGCACTTGATGAGCAGGTTCAGGTCAATGCCGGGGTCGCGGTCGCTCCCTTCCAGCGCCACCAGGATCGGCTCGACCGCCGGCTGGCTGGTGCGCAGCGCCAGCGGCGCCAGCGCGCAGTCAATTGCGTCCACCCCGGCCTCCACCGCCTTCAGATACGTCATCGAGCCCATGCCCGAGGTGTAGTGGGTATGGAGCTGGATGGGTATTTTCACCTCGCTCTTGAGCGCGGTGATCAGCTCGTAAGCGTCGGGAGGCGCCAGCATGCCCGCCATGTCCTTCAAACACAGCGAGTCCGCGCCCATGTCCTCCATAATCCGCGCCTTGTCCAGAAAGTATTTCGTGTTGTAGATGGGGCCGCCCAGCCGCCGCTCGGTCAGGCTGTAGCAGATGGTGCCCTGGACGTGCTTCTTCGTCTTCTTGATCGCGGCGAAGCTGCGCTGCATGTTGCGCTCGTCGTTCAAGGCGTCGAACACGCGGAAGATGTCTATGCCCGTCGCGGCGGAGTGCTCCACGAAGGCGTCCACCACGTCGTCCGCGTAGTGGCGGTAGCCCACCAGGTTCTGCCCGCGCAGGAGCATCTGGAGGGGGGTCTTGGGCATGTGCTTCTTGAAGAGGCTGAGCCGCTCCCACGGGTCCTCGTTCAGAAAGCGGGTGGTCGTGTCAAAGGTCGCGCCGCCCCAGACTTCCAGCGCCGCGAACCCCGCCCGGTCCATCATGTCCAGGATCGGGAGCATGTCCTCCATCCGGAGCCGCGTCGCCAGCATGCTCTGGTGGCCGTCGCGCAAGGTGGTGTCCATGATCCTGACCGGATTTTTGGCCCCGCCCTTTTTCCCGGCTGACATATCCCGCGCCTCTTGGACCGAATGCCTCCGGTCCTTCTTCTCTTTCTTCGCCATTTAACAGCCTCCCTTCAGCCCCTCACTGCCCGATAATGGTCCTGACTTACTTCCACAGTCTCGCCGCCACGGCCTGCCGCGCGCTCATGATCTCCTGCCGCCCGGACAGCGCCCACAAAGACATTAACAGCGGCGGGCCCGGCTCATGCGCCGCCGCCTCTCCCGCCATGTACATGTTCACCGCCGCCAGGGCCGCCGCGACCTTCTTCATCTCACGCTTCATGGCAGAGCCTCCTCAAAATTTTACTCTCATCAATGCGGGAAAGCACGTACCCGCCGCCTCAATCCATGATCCGGGCGGGTTCGGCCCGTCCCGTGATCCGCGCCCGGAACCTCCTGCCCCGCCCGTCCTCGATGATGACGTTAGTGAACGTCTTGAAGCGCTCTTCATCATGGGAGCAGTAAAAGCTCAGCGCCTCGCCGGGCAGGATGGCATGTACTCCCGGCGGGTACAGCCACGCCACCCGCTCCCCGCCGCCGGGCCCGGTAAGCTCCATCTCGCTCCGGGCCTCGATCCGCTCATCGCTTCCGTTGATCACGTGCACCTCCAGGTTCATGCCCTGCAGGTTGCAGCACTTCCACGAGAGCACTTCCTCCAGCCCCGAGTTCATCAGCACCCTGACCATGATCCCGCCGGCCGAATCAGGACCGTTCACTGATTTTATTCTGGCCATGATCACATCAACGGGACCTTTCAACATAACGGCGCAAAGGCGCAAAGAATAATATTTTGCTCTTCATCTCCGCGCCTTCGCGCCTCTGTGGTTAATAAAACGCCGCCGTCTCCCGCGCCTATTTGAGCAGGTTCCGGCTGATGATCTCCTTCTGGATCTCGGTGGTTCCCGCGAAGATGGTCTGCACGCGCACGTCGCGGTAGGCGCGGGCGATGGGGTACTCCTCCATGTAGCCGTAGCCGCCGAAGAACTGGAGGCACTCGTCCACGATCTTCTTCAGGTTCTCCGTGGTCCACCACTTGGCCATCGAGGTCTCGACGTCAACGTTATGGTGCGCCATGTGCTCCACGATCAGCCGGTCCACGAACGCCTGCGTGACCTCCGCCATCGTGTACATCTCCGCCATCTTGAACCGCGTGTTCTGGAACGCCGCGATCGGACGGCCGAAGGCCTTGCGCTCCAGGATGTACTCCTTGGTCATCTCCAGGGTCCGCCACATCCCGGCCGCGCACCCCACGGCGCACACCAGCCGCTCCTGCTGCAACTCCTTCATGAGCTGGATGAAGCCCTGGCCTTCCTCGCCCAGGCAGTTTTTCAGGGGGACCCGGCAATCCTCGAAAGAAAGCTCCGCCGTGTCCTGCGAGTGCCAGCCGATCTTCTCCAGCTTGCGGCCCTTGATGTAGCCGGGCGTGCCCGCCTCCACGCAGATCAGGCTCACGCCCTTGTACGCCGGCTGCGCTTTGGGGTCGGTCTTGGCCGCGATGATCACCAGGTCGTTGCACAACCCGTTGGAGATGAACGTCTTCTGGCCGTTGATCACGTAATGGTCGCCGTCCTTGACCGCGGTGGTCCGGATGCCCTGCAGGTCCGAGCCCGCGTCCGGCTCGGTCATGGCCACGGCGGTCACGATCTCGCCGGAGGCGGTCCCGGGCAGCCATTTCTTTTTCTGCTCCTCGCTCCCGAAGTTGTAGATGTAAGGCACCACGATGTCCGAGTGCAGGTTGAGCGCGAACCCGGTGATGCCGCAGTTGGCGATCTCCTCGATCTCGATCACCGAGTAGAGGAAATCCGCGCCCACCCCGCCGTACTCCTCGGGCAGCCACGGGCAAACAAAGCCCTGCCCGCCCGTCTTGTTCCACAGCTCGCGCGGCACCGCGCCCTCCTTCTCCCACTGGTCGTAATGCGGCACGATCTCGCGTTCCATGAACTTCTTGAACTGGTCCCGGAACATCTCATGGTCCGAACTAAACAGCGTCCTCTTCATGTCTTGCCTCCTCGCATTATTTGGATTGAGCCGGTGCGATAACAGATGTTATTTCTAGCATAGCGCAATCCGCGATTCAACTTGCATGGCCGGGTGGGAGGGATGGGCGGAAAGGTGGGCATGAATCCGGGGACATTTCCCCGATCAACGGTCATTGTTGTTCGTCATTGTCGCTTCTCAGCAGCTTTTCCGCCATTTCCATGAATTTCACCGCGTTCCCAAGATGAGCAAGTGCATCATCTTTCGATAAGTTCGATTTGTAACCGTAATCACCGACTTTGCGGTCATCCTCGGCATCAATGAGTTAGCGGTGAAATTCCGCGGGCGCGCGGCCGGGCTTGACCAGTTCCTTGCTGAACGCAGCGATCACGGCGGAGTGTTTGGAATAGGTCAGGCCTTTTGCCAGCAACAAGGCCTCGGCCAGATAGAACATTGCATAATAGGACCGTGATACGGAGATGTCGGCAAAGCCTTCTTTCGCCAACAGGCGGGCCGCGGCGAGGCTTTGCCGCGCTTTGTCCAGCAATGCGTTGCAGTCTGGGTTCACACCCTTATCCCTTCGCGGCGGACATTGATGAGAAGAGGGCTTTGTTCCGCGGCGAATTGTTCTTCGGAAATGTAGGTGAAGGAAATGAGGACGTCGTATTCTAATGACAGGGAGAGCCGCAGGTCGCTGGTGTTTCTGGTTTCCTGTCCATGGCTGATGGGCCCCTTGAGCACGACCATGACGTCAATGTCGGAATCCGGCTCGGCGTCGCCCCGGGCCCGGGAGCCGTAAAGGATCAGGTGGACCAGCCGGTCGCCATACAGTTTTTCCAGGCCCTCCCGCAACTCGGCGAGAATGGTCTCGACTTTCGCTTCCATGCTCATTCTCCCAGGTATGATTTTAGTCCGTGCAAGAAGGTTTTACAAGCTGCTCTGCTTTGACCTTGTGATCAAGCCTTGCCTTTGACCCCTCTTGTCCTTATCATGGCCTGAATGAGCGGGGAAACGGGCCATGACGATTACCGGGAACTGGCCGAGTTTTCGGTGCGGGCGGTCTTGTTGGGCATCGTGGTCGGCATCCTGTTCGGCGCGGCCAACGCCTATCTGGGGCTGAAGGTCGGGCTCACGGTGTCGGCCTCCATTCCGGCCGCGGTCATGTCCATCTCCCTGTTCCGGGCGCTCGGGCGCACCCGGCTGTTCGCGCCGGCGACCATCCTGGAGAACAACATGGTGCAGACCATCGGCAGCGCCGGCGAATCCCTGGCCGCGGGCATCATCTTCACCGTGCCCGCCCTGATCCTGCTCGGGCTTTCGCCCGGGATCCTGAAAATCTTCGTGCTCGGGTCCATCGGCGGCGTGCTCGGCGTGTTGTTCATGATCCCGCTCCGGCGCTACCTGATCGTGCGCGAGCACGGGAAGCTGGTGTACCCGGAAGGCACGGCCTGCGCGTCGGTGCTGGAAGCGGGCCAGGAGGGCGGGACCAAGGGCTGGCTGGTGTTCGCGGGCTTGGGGCTGGGAGGGCTTTACGAGTACCTGGTGAGCGGGGCCGGCGTTCTGAAAGAGACCCCGAAATGGCTCATCCCGCGTTTCCCCTCCGCCGAGGTATCGGCCAATTCGTCGGCCGCCCTGCTCGGCGTGGGTTACATCATCGGGCCGCGCATCGCCGCCATCATGTTCGGCGGCGGCGCGCTGGCGTGGCTGGTGTTCATTCCGGCCATCAAGCTTTTTGCCGGTTCGAGCGCCTCTCTGATCTATCCGTCACCGGTTCCGGTGGCGGAACTGGACGCGCACGGCATCTGGAACTATTACGTGCGCTACATCGGCGCGGGGGCGGTGGTGTTCGGCGGCGTGGTCACCCTGGTCCGCTCGTTGCCCGTGATCCTGTCAAGCGGGCTCGCGGTTTTGAAGAACCTGGGCGCGAAAGGGCAGGGGAGCGCGGTTGCGGACCGCGCTCAAAAGGACCTTCCCGGCTCGTTCATCGCCGCCGGCGTGCTGGCGCTTTGCCTGGCCATGATTTTTTTGCCCAAGAGCCTGGTCCCGGGCAATTGGGTGTCGGCCGTTTTGGCCGTGTCGTTCGCTTTTTTCTTTGTCGCGGTCAGCTCGCGCATCGTGGGCCTGATCGGGTCGTCGTCCAATCCGATTTCGGGCATGACCATCGCCGCGCTGCTCGCCACGTCGCTGGTGTTCAAGGCCCTGGGCTGGACCGACTCGGCGGGCCAGGCCGCGGCGCTGGGGGTCGGCGCCATTGTCTGCATCAGCGCCGCTATCGCCGGCGACGTGAGCCAGGACCTGAAGACCGGCTACCTGGTCCGCGCCACGCCCCGGCTCCAGCAGATCGGAGAGATCGTCGGCGTCTTGACCTCCGCCGCCGTGATCGGCATCGTGGTGCTCCGCCTCCACCAGGCCTTCGGCATCGGCTCGGAAAAACTGCCCGCGCCGCAGGCCACCTTGATGTCGCTGGTGGTCAAGGGCGTACTCTCCGGCGACCTGCCCTGGACCCTGGTCCTGATCGGGATCAGCGCCGCGGCGGTGGTGGAGGTCGTCGGCATCCCCTCGCTGCCGTTTGCCGTTGGTTTTTACCTGCCGCTGTACATGACCACTCCCATCATGCTGGGAGGACTGGTCCGGGCGGTCGCACAGCGGAGATTGGCCGCGAGAGGGAAGGGGGCAGGGGGACCGGATGCCGAGGCCGCCCCGGACGGCTCCCCGGAGAACGCCTGCCGGGAAACGGTGTGCGAGCGCGGAGTGCTGTACGCCTCCGGGCTGATCGCCGGGTCCGCATTCCTCGGCATGGTCCTGGGCCTGGCCCGGTCCTTTGGCGCCGAGAGCCTGCCCGGCCGCTTCATGGAATTCATCCACCACGGCCCGCAATGGGCGGGGGCCTGGCAGGACCCGGTGGCGGCGCTGGCGCTCATCGCCGCGGCCGTGATGCTATTTGCTATAGGCAAAGGAAGGCTTGAGGCTTGAGGCTTGGGGCTTGAGGCTTGGGGCTTGGGGCTTGGGGCTTGGGGCTTGGGGCTTGGGGTTGAAGATAGGGGGGAATGATTTTGGGTAGCGGCGCTCTACAAAATGTTGTTCGGGCCCGGGGCGACGAGGGCTTGGGGGCCACGATCCAATTATATCCAACCCCAAACCCCAAACCACAAACCTCAAACCCTTTCCGTATTTTCCGTGGCCTATTCCGTGGCCCGGGGATTGGGACGCGGGTGGCCTGGATGTTGGGACGCGGGAGGCCGGATTCTAGGCCGCGGAAGTGGCTTCGCGTCCTAAGGGGCAGGCCACAAAAACCAGGATGGGAGAGGAGGAAAGATGCTTAACGGAGTGGAATCATTGAGAACAGGTTTAGGGCGGCGCGAAGAAATTCTCCCGGAGGGGCCTCCGTGGCCTGAGCTTTGGGCCAGCTCTGCCGGACCCGGCGCGGAAAATGTCTCTGAACAGAAGCTTGCGGGAGGGCCTTTATTCCCACTTGATCATGACTTCGTAGGTGCGGTCCTTTGGGGAGACGGTGGCGGATGGTTTTTTGGCGCCGGCCTGTTCGACGAGCTCTTCGAGGTGTCCGGCGTACTGGTGGCAGAATGCGAGGGTCCGCTCGTGGTCGGATTCCTGGGAGGGCATGGTGATGATGATGCGGGCCCAGTTGTCGCCGTGGTCCGCCATTTTGCTGTCGGAGTCGTCGGCCATGAAGACGCGCTTGGAGGCGGCGAGTTTTTTGAGGCTCGCGAGCGGGTCTCCGGCGGCGAGCAGGGAGGTGGAGTAGGTTTCGAGGAGGGTCTTCATGTTGAATCGTCCGAAGGCGCGGGTGACGTCGAGGTTGGAGTTGGCGATCACCTTGAACACGGCGAACCCGATGCGGCGGAAGGCCTCGTAAGGATAGCGGTTGGAGGCATAGACGTGGCCGTTGATGATCTCCCAGTCCTCGGGCTTGAGGTATTGGTCCCAGGCCCGGCCGCGGTTGGCCCGGATCAGCTTGATGTAATTCAGCAGCATCGTGCCTTTGACTTCCATGACCTTGCCCCCTTAGTGCTTGATGGCTTCTTTCCCATACGGGAATCGGAGGTGTCGGCAAAGGCTGCAACACCCGCCAGCGCCTCCAACCGTGGCGGCGTGAGCGGCCGCCGGCGGAGGCTATCGCTTGCCGGCGGGATCTATCGTTCTTCCGGCTCGGCGCGGGACCCGGCCATGCCCCCTCTCGCATGTCCCGGCCCGGCCCGCCTTGACAGTCCCTCTCTCTCGGTCCTTTCCCCGCGGCCATTATACAAATTTCGATTCAAAATGCAAGCACGGGACCACAGCTTATCCGACCTTGATGCCGACCTTGCCGAAGTGCTTTTTATCGGTCATGTGGCGCATGGCCTCGCGGGCCTCGCTGAATTCGAAGACGCGGTCAATGACCGGCCGCATCTTGTGCTGGGCCATGGCGCGGTTCATGTTCTCGAAGCTTATGCGCGGCCCCACGAAGATCCCCTGCACGGTGAGCGACCCGGCGATGAAGTGGCGGAGGTTCCGGGAGCTTGCTCCCGGGGACTTTAGTGGTTACAACCTATACGTGTTCGGGAGGTGTGAGGCCTGGAAGGATTTATCCGGCGGCTCAAGCCCAGCCAGGACAAAATTGGGGACAGCCACCTTTTCGGATGGCAACTTATTGATATAATTTATGAATATCGGAGCATCATGCACTTGCAATATGGCATTGATAATAACTTTAAATTTCAATAGCTTACGAACAGAAAAGGTGGCTGTCCCCAATTTCAGTTCATCAAGTACCGGGCAGTGCTCTCCGGCCCATTGCAGATCAGCCTTTGCCGGGAGTTGATCAAGTCGGGAAAATTCGATCTGGCCGCTCGCTCGCTTGAGGTCCTGATCGAGAAGGAGAGGGAGATCCATTACCAGGTGCGAGCGCAGGTGCTGGAGCAGGCCTATATCCTGCTGGGGAGGCTGTTGGCCGACAAGCTCGACTGCCCTGATTTTGCCGCCCGCATCTTAAAGGATTTCGTTCGCCGCTTCCCTGACGCCAAAAGCCGGGACATGGCGCTCCAGAAA
This sequence comes from bacterium, assembly GCA_035527835.1. GTDB lineage: Bacteria > RBG-13-61-14 > RBG-13-61-14 > RBG-13-61-14 > DATKZS01 > DATKZS01. Next base: position 391 of record DATKZS010000011.1, on the reverse strand, counting down.
CTCAGCCTCTTGACCGATGGGAATGAGGCTAGCCCGAGCTTCGGCTGAGAAGATGGGTGGGTTGGTGGGATCAATTGGTGTCTTGGTGGTTCTCTTCCTCTTCTCTTCCCCGCCATTATACCAATTTCCAGGGCACTGGCCGTCCTTTGGGTAGAAAGGAATTTGTCCATGATCTGGAAATACGCCTCGACCGCCTCCTCTGGCCCCGCAAGGCCGGAAGGAAGCCATCAAATGGAGAGAAATAGGTATGGTGTCCCGAATGGCACTAACTTAAGCCTTCTTGTATCGATTCCGATGCATGATTTCCTTGAACTCTCCGCGTGGTTTATTCAAGAGCTGATAGTTTTTCGGCCGGCGTTTTCGCGCGCGCGGCTCAACTCTGCCGGGTCGG
>DATKZS010000010.1:0-9373 GCA_035527835.1 bacterium | reverse complement strand
GCGATCCGTCGCAACAACCTTTGCTCAAGGAGGTCCATTATGCGCTTCCTAAACCAATATCGAAAAAGTGGTCAGCAATTGCTGACACTTTGTCATGAATCAACATTTTAAGTGGTCAGTAAATGCTGACACTTGGCCAATAAATTGGTGGGCTACTGTCGTCCGCCCCTCCGGGACCGCAAAGCAGAATGGTTCCTCTCACCTCGGAACTCCCTTTTCATGACGTTGGATGAAATTTGCCAGGTCATTCACGTTTCTGGTGAGCGGCGCGGGCGGGAGGCTGGAGATGAAGGTCTGGCCGTAGGACTTTTTATGGATGCGGCTGTCGAGCACGGCCAAGATGCCGTAGTCCTCGCGGGCGCGGATGAGGCGGCCGAGGCCCTGCTTCAGGGAGATCACGGCGGCGGGGAGCTGGTAGTCGTTGAAGGGGTTGCCGCCGTTTTTGCGGATGCGGTCAATGCGGGCGGACATGAGGGGGTCGCCGGGAGAGGCGAAGGGGAGTTTGTCAATGACCACGCAGGACAGTGCCTGTCCGGCCACGTCCACACCCTCCCAGAAGCTCGCGGTGGCGAAGAGCACGGCGGCGCCGTCTTTCCTGAAGCGGTCGAGGAGCTCGCTCTTGGGCGCGTCCCCCTGCTTGAGCACGGTGTAGGGCAGCTTGTCGGCGAGCAGCTCGTAGGCGGCCTCCAGGTTTCGGTAGCTGGTGAAGAGGAGGAATGCTCGGCCTTTGCTGGCGGCCAGGATTTTTTCCATTTCGGCGGCGGCCTGCTTGATGAAGCGCGGGTCTGAGGGATCGGGGAGATGGTCGGGGACGTAGAGCATGGCCTGTTCCGTCCAGTTGTAGGACGAGGGCAGCCAGAGCTCCTCGACCTTGCGCCCGCCCCCGTTCAGGCCGAGCTCGGAGCGGAAGTGGGCGAACGACCATTGGCCGCGGGCCTGGACGGCCAAGGTGGCGGAGGTGAAGATCATCGTCATGGGTTCGGCGAAGAGGTGCTCCTGCATGATAGGTCCGACCTCGACCGGGCTCGCGCGCATGATCACGCCGCGGCCGCGGGTCTCGGCCCAGAACACGTGGCCGGCGTCCTCCTGGGAGACGATGAATCCGAGGTCATCGGACATGGCCGCGCAGCGGTCGGAGAGCGCCAGGAGCGACTCGTCCTTTTTGCCGAGGCCGGCGGTGATCTTGCCCAGGTTCTTGAGCTCGGCCCGGGCCCGCTCGCTTTCTTCGAGTACTTCCTCATTGCTGCGGAGAGGCGCGATCGAGAAGCGCGCGCCCTCGCCGCCGTTTGCCTGGCCGCGCCGTCCGAAGTCGGCCACCACCTTGAACACGGAGGTGAGGGCGAACTCGGCGCTGTCGAGGGCCTTGAGCAGGGCGCGGAGGTCGTCCGAGGGCATGCGTCCGACGCGCTCCATCCTTTTGATGTCCTGGGAAAGATCGAGGACGCGCCAGGTGCTGACCTGGCGGCCGAAGTACTCGGAGGCGACCTCGGCCAGGCCGTGGGCCTCGTCGAAGATCACGGTCTCGTAGTCGGGGATGATGGAGCTGGGCGCTTCGTTACGGATGGCGAGGTCGGCGAAGAAGAGGTGGTGGTTGACCACCACGATGTCGGCCTGCTGGGCCCATGCTCTCATGCGCGTGATGAAGCATTCGCGGAAATGCGGGCATTTCTGGCCGAGGCACTGCTCGGAGGTGGATGAGACCTCGCGCCAGGCCGAGTAGTCGTCGGGCAGGCCCTTGATCTCGGCGCGGTCGCCGGTCGGGGTGGTTTCCACCCACTTTGAGATGCGCTCGAAGTGGGAAATGTCTTCGCGGAACTTGAACATGGGCTGTCGGCTGAACTCGTGGTAACGCTTGAAGCAAAGGTAATTGGCGCGGCCCTTCATGAGGGCGGCCTTGATCTCGAAGTGGCGCATGAGGACCGGCAGGTCCTTGTGCATGAGCTGCTCCTGCAGGGCCTTGGTCCCGGTCGAGATCACCACGCAGCGGCTGGAATAGATGGCGGGCACCAGGTAGGCCAGCGTCTTGCCCGTGCCCGTGCCCGCTTCCACGACCAGCACGGATTGATGGTCGAGCGAGCGCAGGGCCGCGGCCGCCATGTCGGTCTGCTCCGGGCGGCACTCGTATTTTGGCAGCAGCTTCTGGAGCGGCCCTTTGGGGCCCAGGAACCACTCGACCTCTTTCTGGAACGACCCGGCCATGAGCTTTCATGATAACGCGGGACGGGGGGATTGGCCAGATTACTTTTTCTTCCGGGTTTTTTCCCTGTACTTGACGCCCTGGATGTTCTTGAAGTGTGAGTCCTGGGTCCAGATGACGGCTTTGTAGCGGCGGGCGGTGGCGAGGATGACGCTGTCGGCCAGCGGAAGGCCGAAGCTATTTCCGATGCCGGCCGCGGCCAGGGCGGTGGGGAGGTCGAGATCGGCGATAAGGCCCTGCTGCATGGCGGCCGCGGCCTGCAAGGCCGGGCCTTCCCCGCGTTCGGTCAGAACGCGCTTGAACACTTCGAGGACACAGATTGAAGGCACCAGCAAATCGGCGGTGTGCTCGAGAGGCGGCGCGAAAAAAGCGGCATCAGGTCCGTCAGCGAAGTATTCGAGCCATCCGCAGGAATCCACCAGGTTCATATGCGGTCCTTGTCGCGTTTCACGTCCGGATCCAGGCCTTTGAGGAATCCGCGCAGCTCGCGCATCCGCCGTACCGGGACGTATTCCAGGCGATTTCCGTATTGAAAGACCTCAAGCTTCTCACCCGGGGCGATCCCCATGGCCTCGCGGGCTTCCCGCGGAATCACCACCTGATACTTCGGGGAAACGGTAACTTTGGGCATCGCATCCTCCTTCGATCAATATATTGTAATACGATACCACGAACGATGATGAATCGCAAACATTTTTACCGGAAGCCAGGCGGTCATCCCAGGAATATGTCCATCTTCTCCAGGTCCTTGATCTTGTCGCGCAGTGAGGCGGCGCGCTCGAACTGGAGATCCTTGGCGGCCTTTCTCATCTCGGCGCGGAGCTCGGCGATCATGCGCTCGAGCTCACCGGCGTCCTTGACCGCGGGCAGATCCTCCTCGGGCTCGATGGTGACGTAGTCGCGCTCGTACACGCTCCGGCGGATTTCCGAGATGTTCTTCTTGATGGAGGCGGGGGTGATGCCGTGCTCGCGGTTGTACTCTTCCTGGATTTTGCGGCGGCGGTTGGTCTCGTTCATGCAGACTTCCATGGAGCGGGTGACGCGGTCGGCGTAGAGGATGACGGTTCCGTTCACGTTGCGGGCGGCTCGTCCCACGGTCTGGATGAGCGCGCGCTCGCCGCGGAGGAAGCCCTCCTTGTCGGCGTCGAGGATGGCGACGAGGGCGACCTCGGGGATGTCCAGTCCCTCCCGGAGGAGGTTGATGCCGACGAGCACGTCGAACTTGTCGAGGCGCAGGTTGCGGATGATGTCATAGCGCTCGAGGGTATGGATGTCGGAGTGGAGGTACTCGACGCGGAGTCCGAGGTCCTGGTAATACTGGGTGAGGTCCTCGGCCATGCGCTTGGTCAAGGTGGTGACCAGGACCTTGTCCTTTTTATTGACGCGCTCCAGGATTTCGGAGTAGAGGTCATCCACCTGGTCGCCGGCGGGCCTGACCTCGATCCTCGGGTCAATAAGGCCGGTGGGCCGGATGATCTGCTCGGCCACCAGGCCGCCGCTCTTTTTCAGCTCGTAGTCCGCGGGGGTGGCCGAGACGTAAATGGCTTGCTTGAGCTTGGCCTCGAACTCCTCGAACTTGAGGGGCCGGTTGTCCAGCGCGCTTTTCAAGCGGAAGCCGAACTCGACCAGGGTCTCCTTGCGGGAGCGGTCGCCGCGGTACATGCCTCCGGCCTGCGGAATGGACTGGTGCGACTCGTCAATGAACATGATGAAGTCGTCGGGGAAGTAGTCAATCAGGGTGTAGGGGGCCTCGCCGGGGGCGCGGCCGGTCAAGTGGCGGGAGTAGTTCTCGATGCCGGAGCAGAATCCCATCTCTTTCATCATCTCCAGGTCGTAGCGGGTGCGCTGCTCCAGGCGCTGGGCCTCGACCAGCTTGTTCTGGGCGTGGAGCTCGTTGAGCCGCTCGTTGAGCTCGAGCTCGATCGTGACCAGCGCGCGTTCGAGGGTGTCCTGATAGGTGACGTAATGGGAGCTCGGGTAGATGGCCGCGTCGGGAAGCCGGCGGATGACCTTGCCGCGCAGCGGGTCTATCTCGGAGATCGCTTCCACGGTGTCGCCGAAGAACTCGAGGCGGATGGCCTTGTCGCTCTCGTGGGCCGGAAAGACCTCGACCACGTCGCCGCGCACGCGGAAGGTCCCGCGGTGGAAGTCCACGTCGTTTCGCTCGTAAAGGATCGAGACCAGCTTTTCCAGTACGGCGTCGCGCGAGGCCTCCTGTCCCTGGAACAGGCGGAGCATGAGGCCGTGGTAGGCCTCGGGCGAGCCGATGCCGTAGATGCAGGAGATGGATGCCACCACGACCACGTCCCGGCGCTCGAGCACGGCGCGGGTGGCGCTGTGGCGCATCTTGTCTATCTCCTCGTTGATCGCGCTGTCCTTCTCGATGTAGGTGTCGGAGGACGGGATGTAGGCCTCGGGCTGATAGTAATCGTAATAGGACACGAAATACTCGACGGCGTTCCTGGGGAACAGCTCCTTGAACTCGGCGTAGAGCTGGGCGGCCAGGGTCTTGTTGTGGGCGAGCACCAGGGCGGGCCGGTTGACCTCCGCCATCACGTTGGCCATGGTAAAGGTCTTGCCCGATCCGGTCACGCCGAGGAGGACCTGGTGGGGTAATCCTCGGTTCAGGTTGCTCACCAGCTCGGCGATGGCCCGGGGCTGATCGCCGGCGGGACGGAAGGAGCTGATCAATTCGAAATGGTCCATGTGGTGGCCTTGAACCCTTTATAATAGCTTGCCGGGCGGATGGCTTCCAGCGATGGGGAAATGGGGCGGATTGCCGGAAATGAAAAGTTGTAACGGTTTTCAGGGGTGTGCTATAATTTTAACAGTTTCATGCCAAGGCAAGGGACAATGCTGTTGGGGGCGGTGATCTCCAGCCTCGAAATTATTCCAAAGTTATAATGGGAGCATCCTGGGGTCAGTTTAACCGTGCCCGCGGCAAGCCGTGGCGCGGGAAAGACGGCCGGGATTATCCATTTCGGTGTCTCAATGAGCTATGGCGTTTTCATAACGATTTTTTTGTTGGCGGGCCTGTTCGCGGCGGCCTTCCTGCTGAGCATCGGTTTCACGTACCTGGCCCGGCGGGTCGCGGTGCGTCTCAAGATTTTCGACCAGCCGGACAAGCGCAAGATCCACAAGCGTCCGGTCCCGTACCTGGGCGGGGTCGGGATGTTCCTGGCCTTCGCGGTTTATGGCCTCGGCCGGTGCCTCTTGTTCCCCGAATCGTGTCCGGCCTGGCTTCCGGTCGGTCTGCTTTGCTCGGTGATCCTGGTGGCGGCGGGCGTGTACGACGACATCAAGGGACTGTCGGCCTGGATCAAGTTCCCCATCCAGATCTTCGCGGCCCTGATTTTTTGCCTTTTCACGGACGTCAGCATTCCGGCGATCGGCCATCCCTTCGGCAGAATAATCGAGTTCGGCCCCTTGACGGTGCCGGTCACGATATTATGGACGGTATTGCTGATCAACGCGATCAACCTGATTGACGGGCTTGACGGCCTGGCCGCGGGGGTGGTGTGCATCTCCAGTTTTTTCCTCTTCCTGATGCAGGTGGTCAACGGCGAGCCTTCCAGCGGACTTCTCGCGCTGGGGCTGTCCGGGGTGTGTTTCGGTTTCCTGCGCTATAATTTCCCTCCGGCGCGCATCTTCATGGGGGACGCGGGGAGCATGTTCCTGGGCTTCATCCTGGCGGTTTTGTCCATGACCCAGACCATGAAGGGGACGGCGGTGGTCACGCTGCTTTTCCCCCTTTTGGTGTTGGGCATCCCCATCCTGGACACGGCCATGGCCTTCCTGCGCCGGCTGTCGCAGGGCAAGCACCCTTTCCAGGGCGACGCGCGGCACATCCATCACCGGTTCCTGGCCATCGGGCTCACGGACAAACAGACCGTGCTGGTCATATATTTTTTCAGCCTGGCCTTCGGCATGTTCGCACTGGTGATCAGCCGGCTCACTCAGTCCTACCGCCTGCTCACCCTGGGTCTCCTGGCCCTGCTCATCAGTTTCGTGCTGCTGGCCATGCGCTATTTGGAGGAGCAGTTGGCCGCCGCGCTCCAGGCCGTAAATGCTTATAAGGAATGGATCGGCTACCACGGCAATAACGCCGCGGGCGCGGGCGGCGCCGCCCGGGAAGTGCCGGTCCCGTTGCCGGGCCGCGCGGAGCCTGCCCCGGCCCTGGAAGACAAGAAGAAGTATGACCCGCCGGCTCTCACGTTCAATCTCCTGGACAAGCTCACCCGGGCCGAGGAGCAGCGGACGGAAAGGGTATTGGTCCTGGCCTCCGAATACTGGCGCGAGGTCATGGGCTCCCTCTTGAAAAACCTGGGCCACGAGCCGGTGCTGGCGGATTCCATGGAGAGCGTCAGCGAGGCCATCGTGCGGGGCGAGCTGGGGGCCGTGATCGTCGAGGAATCGAAGTACGGCAAGGAAATTTCCGACGTGGTGGTCCGGACCAAGATCCTGAGCCCGGAGGTCACCATCCTGGTCCTGGCCGATTCCGCGGAAAGCCCCGCGGCCCTGGGCCTCTTGCGCCTCGGCGCCTATACCATCCTGCCCAGTTGCGCCTCCCCCGAGGCCCTCGAGGTCATGGTCCACAACACTCTGGAAAGCCGGTATCTCAGCCGCCGCCTCAAGCTCCTCAAAATCCTGTTCTGGATCCTCATCTTCAGCATCCCCATCTGGGTGGTCATCGGAAGGTTCATCGCCCTGGGGGCCTTATATTAATGACCCGCCCCGGCTTTTCCTGATCCGTCGGTGACACTGTCGCCCATGCGTGATGCGGGCGCCTTCGCCCGCCCACGTTGCACTCCGCCCGCGGCCGCGATGAAGCATGCGACCCGTAAGCATCTTGACTTTTCAATCCGTCCGGCGTAGTATTACGAACCCAGGAGGCGGCCATCGCACCGGCAGGGCGTGGCGGCCGCTCAAGATCATAAACCACTTTGGAGGAGGGCATGGAAATTGATCCCGAAAGAAGTGTTCTTCACGAAGGGGGTGGGCGTCCATAAAGACAAGCTCCAGAGCTTCGAGATGGCGTTGCGCCACGCCAAGATCGCCAAGCTCAACCTCGTTTACGTGTCCAGCATCCTTCCCCCCAATTGCCGGATCATCACCACGGAACGCGGCATCAGCAAGCTGAATCCGGGCCAGATCACCTATTGCGTCATGTCGCAAAACTCGTCGAACGAGCCGGGCCGGCAGTTGGCGGCCTCCGTGGGCATGGCCTATCCGTCGGACCGCTCGACCTACGGCTACATCTCGGAGCACCATTCGTTCGGCGAGAAGAAGCAGGTGGCGGGGGACTACGCGGAGGACCTGGCGGCCACCATGCTCGCGACCACGCTGGGCATCCCCTTTGATCCCGACAAGTGCTGGGACGAGCGCAAGCAGATCTACCGCATGAGCGGGCAGATCGTGAGCTCGCGCGGGATCACCCAGACCGCCCGCGGCGACAAGGGCGGCAAATGGACCACCGTCCTCGCGGCGGCCGTGTTCATCCCTATCGAGTGAAGAGGATCGAGAAGCGAGGAGCGCGGATCGAGGGAATTCTCCCGTCCTCCGCGTTGCCCGTTGCTCGCCACTATCTTCTAAACAGCTCCACATGCCGCGAGCCGCGCCCTGAAATAATGAAAAGGTTTTTGACAGGATTAACAGGATTAACTGGATTTCCCGGAGTGAGGAGACGTTTATTTTCTTTCATCCTGTTCATCCCGTTAATCCTGTCAAAAATTATTTTCTGAGCAGGTGAACGCAATGCCCTTGACATGGTTCGGCATCCCCGCTCCTTATTGCGATTACGGCCATGCCCGGGCCGTGATCATACCCGCGCCTTACGAGGGCACGGTGAGCTGGGGCAAGGGCACGGCCAACGCGCCCGCCGCCATGCTCGCCGCGTCGCCCTACATCGAGTTCTACGATTCCATCCTGGGCCGCGAGACGTTCAAGTTAGGGATCCACGGCCGGGAGCCGCTGGTGATGCCGGCTGACCCGTGGCAGGCGGCGCTCAAGGTCAAGGCCGCGGTGGCCCCGGAGCTGGAGACCCTGCGCCGGCCGGTGGTGGTCGGCGGCGAGCATTCGCTCAGCCTGGGCGCGGTGAGCGCCTGCCTCGAGCGCTGGCCGGACCTTGCCGTGCTTCAGCTCGATGCCCACGCCGACCTCCGCGACGAGTACGGGGGATCGCGCTTCTCCCACGCCTGCGTCATGCGCCGCATCGCCGAGCTCGGCGCGAAATTCGTCCAGGCCGGCGTCCGAGCGCTCAGCATCGAGGAACGGCAATGGCTCGACGCGGAGCGCCGCGACTTCATTTCCGCCCGCGCCATCGTCCGCGGCGGCGGCTGGGTGGAGAGCGTGATCGGCGCGCTCTCCGACCATGTTTACCTCACCCTCGACCTCGACTGTCTCGACCCCTCCGAGATGCCCGCCACCGGGACCCCCGAGCCCGGAGGCATCTCCTATCACCACATCCTGGACCTTGCCCTCGCCCTCGCCGCCTCGGGCAAAGAGGTCATCGGCATGGACATGGTCGAGCTCGCGCCCATCCCCGGGCTTTTCCACCCCGACTACCTCGCGGCCCAGCTCCTGTACACGCTGATCGGAGCATTCTGGGGAAACGACCTCGCCACCGGACGGTGAGACGGTAGAAGCGGTTTCATGGCCTGCCCAAGAATTTTTAACAAGGATATTCAGGATGTTCAGGATTCAGAAAAAATCCTAAATTATCCTGGGAATCCTGAATATCCTTGTTAATAGAGGGTGTTCAACAATGTTCCATAATCGCATGAAATCCTTATAAAAACACCCTGTAAAAAACTACGTAACTTCGGGCGCCATTATAATCATGGCCCCCGATTGAGTTTGGGTAGACATTTCTCCTCGAAATGATAATAATTCCATTCAGTTGGAAGGAGGAGAACATGTCACGACCTCGTTACTCGCCCGATCCTGCCCTGGAGCGTATTTCCCGAGTAATGCCTGATGGCGCCATCAACGAATTCTTTCCTGCAAACTACCCGGGGAAAAAGGGCAACCCCTTCGTGTCCTGGTTCAGCGGGAAATGGAGAACCGCCGCTTTTGGTAAGTGAGTACGGTGCTGGTACTCACGCCCTTGTTTCCGCCCTTCGGGCGGGGATTTTTTAAGGCATGGGGGATATCTAAGGATGAGATTTTAGGGCGGAC
>DATKZS010000009.1:0-10738 GCA_035527835.1 bacterium | reverse complement strand
AGGCACAGAGGACACGGAGATAAGATTAGAATAGATTTTCATCTGTGCTCTCCGTGCCTCTGTGCGAAACCGGCCGTATAATGATAATGGAGCGCGGGAAGATGGTTGAAGAGAAAAAGAGCGGGGCGCGGGCGGCGGCTTTCACGGCGCTGTGGCGGGTGGAGGCCATGGAGTCTTACGCGGACATTGTGCGGGACGAGCTCACGAAGCGGGAACACGCGGACGCGCGCGAGCGGGCGCTGATGGCGGAGCTGACTTACGGGGTGCTGCGGTGGAAGCTGCTGCTGGATTATTATTTGGAGCAGGTCGCGGACCGGCGGATGAAGAAGGTGGAGCGGAAGGCCAGGATCGCGCTCCGGCTGGGCGCGTACCAGCTCTTGATGATGGACCGGATACCGGACGCGGCGGCGGTGAACGAGAGCGTGGCGCTGGCGCCGGCCCAGGCTCGGGGCTTTGCGAACGCGGTGCTTCGGGCGCTGGCGAAGGGGAGGGAGGGGCTTAAGGGCCCGGAGCGGATCGCGGACCCGGTGGAGCGGCTGTCGGTGGCGGAGTCGCATCCGCGGTGGCTGGTGGAGGAGTGGGTGGAGCGGTTGGGGTACGAGGGCGCGGCGGCGCTGTGCCGGGCCAATAATCAGCGGCCGGGGCTGACGCTCCGGGTGAACCTGGCGCGCATCGGCCGGGAGGCGCTGATCCGGCTGCTCACGAAGAGCGGGGTGGAGGCGCGGGCGGGCAAGTACTCGCCGCTCGCGGTGCGGATCGAGGCGGGAGCGGCGCCCGCGGAGCTGCCGGGATTCGCGGACGGATTGTTCGCGGTGCAGGACGAGGCTAGCCAGTTGGCGGGTCTGGTGCTGGGTCCGCGGCCGGGCGAGCTGGCGCTGGACGCGTGCGCGGCGCCGGGCACGAAGAGCCTGATGCTGATGCAGCTCATGGAGGGACGGGGCCGGGTGATCGCGGTGGACGTTCATGAGGGGCGGCTGAAAAGGATGGCGGCGGAGGCGAAGAGGCTCGGGATCAGGAACGTGACGCGGGTGGTGGCGGACGCGTCGGGTCCGATCGAGTTCCCGAAGCGGTTTCAGGGCGCGTTGTTCGACCGGGTGTTGGTGGACGCTCCGTGCACGGGGCTGGGCACGGTCCGGCGTCGTCCGGAGATCAAGTGGCGGCGGCGGCCGGAGGACGCGGCGGAGCGGGCCGTGCTGCAGAAGAAAATCATCACCAACGTGGCGTCGCTGGTGAAGCCGGGCGGGACGCTGGTGTATTCGACCTGCACGTTCACCCGGGAGGAGAACGAGGAGGTGGCGGGTCCGCTGGTGGAGTCGGGCGGGTTCCGGCTCGAAAACCCGGCGGATGGGCTGCCGTCATTAAAGGACCTGGTCCACGACAACGTGCTCCGCGCCTGGCCTCATTTGACGGGCACGGACGGGTTCACCATCTTCAAGCTGTTGAAGACCTGACCGGTTCCTTGTAAAATTAATTCTCTTGACATGTCCAGGACAGTATGATATGAAAAACGGAATCATACAGTAGTGCAAGGGTGTGAGGGACCGTATGTCCTCACAGGTAATTTCGAGCATGGTCGGGCCGCCATTCTCACAATGATATCGTTATGGCGGCCGTCCACTCCACGCCACTCTTCCCGGGCCGCCAGATTCCGGGACAACCGAATAAATAAACCAAAACGGAAGGTCAGGGACAAGGCTTGAGAGGAAGGCCGCCCAATCCCGGCAACTGGGTTTTGTTTGCCGCCATCGGTCCGCCTTTTCCCTCAAGCTTTCCAGACCAGCTCCCGGCCGCGCCATGTCCGCGTGCGCCACCGGCCGGGGGCGATGGAAATTCAGGTTGTTACTTTAATCTCGGCAGATGCGGATACGGGAGCGCGGGTGAGGGCACCCGCGCCCCCTGGTCGGGGGAATTGGGGAAGGGGGTGAAGCAAAAGCCGGAATCTTGAAACAGTAAATCAAGGGCAAAGGGTAAAACGATTTGGAAGGCAAAACGCTTCAACCCACCAGTCAAGAAAAGGAGGAAGAGGAATGAGAGCAAAGGGATTTTTCGCGGCAATGGTCATGGTCGGCATGGTCCTGGCAGCGTGCGGTTGCGGGGGCGCGCGGATGGAGAACGTCACGGAGGCGGGCATGGTGAGCGTCGTGATCAATGCTCCGCCGGCCAAGGTGTTCGCGTTCGTGAGCGATCCGCAGAAGGCCGAGCAATGGACCTGGGCCAAGGTCGAGAACCCACAGGCACAGAAGGTGGGACGCACCGTGGACTGGACCGTGGACGTTGCCGGCATGAGCTTCAAGGGCCAGACCGTGACCGTGGACGTGGTCCCCAACCAGAGGATCGTCGAGCAGTTCATGGGCGACGCCGACGGCTCCAATACCTATTTGTTCGTGCCCGAGGGCGCCGGGACCAGGGTCATCCTGGTCCAGCAGGCCAGCGTGGACGTCCCCCGCGCCGCCCGCAAAATGGTGGTCGAGAAAAACAAGGAAACGCTCCAGGAGGCCCTGAACAAGCTCAAGGCCGCGGTGGAGAAGTAGCCGCGGGACCGGGGCCCGGCAATCAAACAGGCAATACCGATGAATTGAGAAAGGAGGAGAACATGGCGAGGTTTCTGGTGTTGTGGGAGTTGGACCAGTCCAGGATCCCGGAGGATCCTGCCAAGAAAAAGGAGGCCTGGCTGGCGGCGATTGCGGAGATCAACAAGGACATGAAGAGCGGCAAGGTCAAGGAATGGGGCGGTTTCTTGAACGGCGCCGGCTTCACCGTCAACGAGGGGACGGAGGAGGAGATTTATGCCCTGCTCCTCAAGTACATCCCCATGTGCCGCTTCACGGTCCAGCCCTTCATCTCGGTAAGCCAGGCCGAAAAATCCATCAAGGCACTGGGCTGAGGATGTTTGTTTTGTCGTCCGGGGGCGCGGCGCCCTTCGGCCGCGCTCCCGGACCAATGGATCAACCCGAACCTGAAAGACAAGGAGGAAAAAGGATGAAAGGCAAATGGTCGGCAATGTTTCTGATGGGCGCGTCTCTTGCGCTCATGGCCGGGTGCGAGGCCAAAAGGCCGGCGGAGGCGATGAGGCTGACGGAGACCATCATGGGCTCGACCGTGATCGAGGCCCCGCCGGAAAAGGTGTGGTCCACCAACTGGGGATGCGCGGCCAACGAGAGCGATGGAACGGTGACATGCGAGCGTTGGCCGGGCTTTATAATGAAAAATTTGCGGAATTATCCGGAGGTCGGCGGCACCTACGATTGGACCTGGGATTGGGAAGGAAGGAAATACAGCGGGCAGGCAATGAGGGTCATGAATGTTGCCAACAAGATGTTCGTGGAAAAAATGACGGGCGACATGGACTGGACCATGACCACGATCACGGCGCCTCACGAAAGGGGCACGAGGATTATAGAACTGCATGAATACACCATGGACGTGCCGCCGGGCATGAGCAGCGAACAGTTTGGCGAGGAACTCAAAAAGTATTGCGATAACGCCACCGCAGTGGCCAAGAAAAATATCGAGAAGGCCCCGGACTCCAAGGAGGCCGTCGCGGCCCTGGCGGCGAAGATGGAGGTATCGTCCCTCTCGGACACGACCATGGCCGGCGTGGAGATCGCGGCGCCGCCGGAGGCGGTGTTTTCTTACCTGACCGATCCGGCCCATTTCGCGGAATGGGAGTGGTCGCAAAACAGCAATTACCAGGGCCGGGGATTGGGCGAGACCTGGGACTGGTCAATCGAAATTGCGGGCCAGAAATTGGGCGGTCATGCCATGGTGGTTGATTACCTTCCCGGCCAAAAATGGGCGGTGGCCTGGAACGGCGACTTCCATGGGACCGACACCTGGCTGTTTGTGCCGGCGGGCGCGGGGACCAGGCTTTCTTTCATCCAATACGCGGCCACGGTCGGCCCGCACATGACCAGGACGGACTGGGACAGCATCGTCCAGGCGAACCGGAAAGACATCGAGCAGACCCTTCAAAAAATCAAGGCCAGACTGGAAAAATAATCGCCCGCCAGATCCGGGAAAGGGAGGTGATGCCAGGAAGCGTTAGTGACAAGCCAGGACCTTTTGACCAAGGCGTTCCAACCATGAACCAAACGCAAAGGAGAAAGGAGTGGGAAAGATGAAAGGCAAGAGCAGACTAATGGCGATGGCGGCGGTGATGGGCCTGGGCCTCATGATGCTGGCCGCGGGCGGGAAGGTGAAGGTGTCGGACACCTTGATCGCGCATGAGGTGATCAATGCGGCGCCGGAGGAGGTGATCGCATGGCTGGGCACGGACGGAGAGGGCTTTTCCATCAACAAGGACACAGAGGTCATCACCGACCCCTGGTGGCCGGGTGCTGAATTCAAAACCCTTGACGGCCTGACCGCGGGCCAGAGTCTCACTTATACGCTCTCATATGCCGGCATCAAGTTCTCGGGAGAAGCCGTGAGAATCACTCCCCCGCTCACCCGCCCCTCCGTTCCGAGTACGACCAAGTACATCGGCGACCATGACGCTACCCTCACCATCCTGGTCGTGCCGGTGAAGGAAGGGAGCAAGCTGATTTTAGTGGCCGATTATGAGATCGAGGTGGCTGCCGCCAAGGCGCAAGCCGTCAAGCATGACATCGAGCAGCACATGCAGAACGCGGTGAAGATCATCAAGCAAGGGGTGGAGAAGAAGAAGGCGGCCCAGAATATGAAATGAGGAGAAAAATGAAGAGCAAGGGATTGGTTTACGGGATTTTGATCGGGGCGATTTGCGCGGCGGGGGCGTTCGCGCAGGGCTGCGCCACTTACATGTCGGGCAGCGTGAAGAGCAGCGTGGTGATCAACGCGCCGGTGGAGGAGGTGTACGCGTGGGTCACCTCTCCGGAGAACCACGACCAGCGGCTCCAGGAACAGCAGATCACGGACAAGCACGGGTCGGGCCTGGGCTCGGGCTACCATTTTTATTCCAAGAGCCCGTTCGGGGTCTTCCAGGGCGACCAGGTGGTGGTGGGATACGTGCCCAACCAGCTCTGGATCGAGCAGACCGTGACCGGGCTGGACGGCACCGGGACCTATACCTGGATCTTCCTGGACCAGGGCGGCAAGACCGAGGTCATCAAGGTCGGGCAAATCACCCAGAAAGCGCCCCTGCCCGCGCTGATGCTGGGCGAGAAAAAAATCACCAGCATGGCCCAGGGCGTCCAGGACGAGGAACTGAGGCGCATCAAGGCGGCGATCGAGAAATAGGCGGGGACGGGGGAGCTTGGCGCGGGCGGGGCACGCCGCCCGCCCGCGCTTAACGCCCGCTTTTCAAGAACGGGCAAATGAAAAAATTAACAGGAGAAGGAGAAGTCCATGAGCGCAATAAAATATCTGGCGTTGACGATAGTCGCAGGGATAGTCCTGGCCGCGTTGTTGCTGATTCTGTGCTCGACCCCATCTTCGGGCGTGGTGATGAAGACCATCGAGATCAAGGCGCCGGTGGAGCGATCCTTTTCCTACATGGCGGACGCCCAAAACTGGGCGGGTTGCCTTCCCGCGAGCGTGTCGGACATCCAGGGGCAGGGGGAGGGGCAGACCTGGCGCTTCGCCTATGAATTCGGACTGCCGAGCAAGATGCTGGAGCAGGATTGCGCGTGGGTTGAGTACGAGCCGGGGAAGAGACTGCTCGGGAAGTGCGGAAACACCGGGCTAAATGATGGCGCCTATACTTTTATTTTTACATCTGTTCCTGGTGGCGTGACCAGGATGGTCTGGATATCCGAGGGAAGCTCGTATTTCCCGGCGGCCATCTCGGCGACCTCATTGGGAAGGGAATGGTTCTCAAAAAATTATCAAAAATACATGGACGATTTCGCCGCCTGCGTCAAGAAGGGGATCGCGGAGCAAAAATAACCGAATCAGGAGGATTCAATCATGAAACGAAAAAGTATGAAGAGGAAGATTGCGGCCGGGGCGATGATCTTGACGGCCTGGATCATGTGCTCGTGCGCGGCCACCATGTCGGGCGTGGTGATCGCGGACGTGAAGATCAACGCGCCGGTGGAGGAGGTATTCGCTTACCTGGCGGATTGCCGTCATCTTCCCGAATACATCCCGGAGGTCGTGAGCGTGCGCAATATTTCCGGGGAGGGGCAGGGCATGACCTTTGACTGGACCATCGAATCGAAGGGGACGCGCTCGGAGGGCCGGACGGTGGTGGTGGATTTCGTGCCCAACCAGCGCATCGTGTGGAACACCACCTGCGGCAAGATCGTCACCCTTCTCTTCCAGCCCGCGCCCGACGGCGGCACCCGGCTCACCCTCTCCGTCATGTACGCCTCGGAAGTGCCCATCGAGGGCCAGGCGGTCAAGCGCTACGTGGACAACTCCACCCGCGCCATGTTCGAGGGCATGCTCCGGAACGTGAAGGCCGAGCTGGAAAAATAGCGTGGTCATGGTCATGGGGTCAGGTCTCGACATTAGACATTTCCGCGGTTCCGGAGCCGGGGATAAAGGAATGAAAAACCGGGAGAAGGGGGAGGTGCAATCATCATACTATTATGAATGTCTAATGTCGAGACCTGACCCCAATTCCCATGTGTCGTAGCCCATGTAGGTGATTATGAACTGGGTGTCGGCGTGAAGGTCGCAGACGAGGGCGTCGCGGTGGAGGCTCGTCACGTCTTCGCTGACGGGGTAGCCCGCCGAGGCCAGCAGGGCCGATCCGGCCGTAAGGGCCAGAAACATAACCGTTGCCGCGGGCCGGCGCCCTGATGCCACTCGCCTCATCGCAATACTCCTCCTTCCCCAAGTATTTCACCCGCGATCATACCCGGCGGCGCGTCCGGATCAGTAGGGTGGCGGTTCAGGTTCGAGGGGCGCGTTCCCGGGGAATTCCTCGGAATTTTGGGGGTTGTAATCAGGGTACGGCTCGTTGCCCTGGTCCACGGAGTCGCCGTATTCGGCGCCATTGTCGTTATATTCCGGCGGCGGCTCTTCTTCCGGGGGCGGTTCCACCGGCGGCTGCTCGACGGCCGGGGGCGGCGGACGGACCCCCCATGGCAGTTGCGGCTTGGGCGGCGGCGTTTCCACGGGCGGGGGCGTGGGCTTGGGCGGTGGCGTGGGCTTTGGCTCTGGCGGTGCGGGCTCGGGGGCGGTCGCGGCGGGTTGGGGCTCGGGCTGTCCGGGCTTGGGCTTCAGTTCCGCCTTGACGGTTGCGAGCTCGTCGAGGGCGCGTTTTCTCAAGTTGCGTGAGTTTTCGAGGTCGCGGCGGCCGTTGTCGAGGCGGTTGATTTGTCCGGACTGGAGGTATGAGAGGAGGCTCTGGTATCCTCGCTGGCTCATGGCGAAGGAATTGGCGATTTTGGTGTGGGTGCGCTGAAGGGCGCGAGGCGCCATGATGCCGCGCATTTTTCTGGTGTCGTCCTGGAGTTCCTGGAGCTTCCGGGAGAGGAGGGTCATGCTGTTCTTATCGTTCGAGGCGACCAGCTTGTCCATCTCCGCCATCAGGGCGTTGGCCTGGTTCACGATCTCCATGATCTTTATCTCGTAGGCCAGGGCCTCGTCATAAGCGGCCTGGGTATTGGCCGGGATCCTTTCCGCGGCGCGGGCGGCTTCGGCCTGGTCGCGGGTCACGGGGAAGAAGGCGCGAGGCTGATCGCCGGGTCCGGCCGCGGTGGTCTCGGCGGATGGTTGCGCGGCGGGCTGCTCGGCGGACGCGGGCGTGGCGGCGTTATCAGGCGCGGGTTTACGGACAACGGATGCGGCCACGATTCCGGCCGAGACCAGGGCGATCACGATGAATGCGGCCATGGGGTGCAGCCATTGGGGGAAGGGCTTTTGCCTGTATTCCTTCTGCACGAGGAGGCTCTTGCAGCCGGGACAGAACCTGGCGTCGTCCTCCATCTGGGTCCCGCAATAAGGGCAATGGATCATGGGGCCTCCTCGGAAAAATAGCAGCCAGCAGCCAGCAGCCAGGGTAAAAGATCCCGGGCGCCAAGACCGGATTATTTTTTAATAAAATCGTTGTGCCTTTGTGACATTGCCATTATTAATAACGTTCCATCCGGCTCAAAGTTTTAATCGGCCGCCGTTACTTGGGGATGAATGATGCCTCGCGGGCCTCGGTCATGGTGATGGCTGCCTCGGGGCAGGCGTAGGCGCACTGGCCGCAGCCGAGACAGAGGTCGTCGTCGGGCACGGCCACGTCGTCGTCACCCAATGCGATTGCGCCGAACCAGCATCTTTCCTCGCAATCTCCGCAGGCGCTGCAGAGGTCGGCGTCCACCCGGGGCTTGTAGCGGCTGGGGTCGCACAGGGGCAGGTCGTCGGAGATGAGCAGGGTGAAGGACTGGCAGCAGCAGCCGCAGCAGTTGCAGATGAAGTGGCCGAGCTCGGCCTTGTTCATGGTGACGTGTACCAGCCCGGCGTCCTCGGCCTGCGAGATGATGTCCAGGGCCTCGGCCTTGGTGATTTCGCGGCCGGACCCGCGCTCGACGGTATAGTCGGCGCCCTTGCCGATCTGGAGGCAGACCTCGACCGGGGCGTCGCAGCGCTTCATGGTGAGCCGGCAGGTGCACTTGGTGACGGCCACGCGGGAAGTGCCCTCGATGATCTTTCTGACGTCGTCGGGCGCGAGCACCTGGGCCTTGCCGGTGTCCAGGGTCTTGCCCACCGGGATGACCCGGGTGAACGGCCGGGGCATGAGCTTGGCGATCATGGGCGCGAGCTTGGGCCATTCCTCGTCCATGTACTTTTGCCAGAGCTGGTAGAAAGATTCCGGGGCCTCGGGCCACAAGATGGAGGCGTCGTGGAACTGGGCCAGGTGCATGGGGCCGCGGTAATTGACCACGCCGCCTTTTGCCTTCCTGAAGGCCAGTCCCTTGTGGAAGAGCTCTTCGAGATCGGCGGCCACGTCCTTTACCGGGCGGCCGGTCTTCGAGGCCATCTGCTCGGCCGAGCCGGGCAGGCCCACCAGCAGCACGGCCTGGCCGTCGTTGATCATGGCCTTGAGGATCTCCGGGATCCACTTCGAGTCCTTGTGGAACATCTTTTCCGCGAACACCTGGTACGGGTTGGTTTCAGCCATCTTGCCCTCCTTGGGGAAGAAGTATTACGTATGTCGTATGTGGTATGTCGTATGTCGTATGTCGGGCAATGCGCGCGGCATTGACCTGTCTTATTCCTAGCACATGTTCGCTGGACTCGCCATTTCCCACGTGATGTAACGAGTTGTCTTGCAAAGAGACACAGCACAGCACTTGCCGCATTCAATTTGAAAGCTCTTGATCCACAAGCCTGCGGGCCTGGCGCTCCAGCTCCAGGCGTGATTCATCAGCCCGATTTATCGGGCTTTCTTCCCAGGTGCCGGCCCGCCATTTATGGCGGGTTTCGGAGGCCGGCCAGGCCGGGAGAGGGCGTTTTAACGTCCTTCTCGCGCCCCGGCTTCAGCCGCCGGATAAATCCATTATGTCGAGAACCCCGTTAAAACGGGGTCCAGACAAGGAGAACGGCGCCTCGTAAACCCGCGCTAAAGCACGGGCCTGCACCAAGGCGTAAAGGCCGGTGAACCGGCCTCGTCAGCCCCCCCCGGCCCGCAGCTCACTTCTTCATCCCGGCGGCGAGCTCGGAGATGCACAGGGCCTGGTTGCGGTCCTCCAACCGGATGGCGTCTTCGAGGCTCATGGCTCCGGTGTTTCGGTCGAGCGCTTCCTTGGTGAGTCGCAGTCCGAGGGGAGACTTGCCGGCGAGGTTCCTGGCCAGGCCCAAGGCGCGGTCCATCAACTGGTCCGCGGGCACGAGTTCCTGGGCGAACCCGATGCGCAGCGCCTCGTCGGCGCCGAAGAAGTCGCCGGTCAGAAGCCAGCGCGCGGCGTTGCCGGTGCCCACCTGGCGGGTGAAGAGCCACGAGCTGCCCATGTCCGCGCCGCCGGTCCCGATGTTGATGTAGGCCGCCGAGAACTTCGCCGGCGGCGCCGCCACCCGGATGTCGCAGGCCATGGCCACGGAAAAGCCCGCGCCCACCGCCGCGCCGTTCAACGCCCCGATAATCGGCTGCGGGCAGCGGCGCATGAACAGGATCACGTCGGAAAAACGGCGCTGGAGCTCGTAGGCCAGCTTCGGGGTGTAGCGGTTCTCGGGCTTGGTGATGGCCGAGTCCTTGAGGTCCAGGCCCGAGCAGAAGCCCTTGCCCGCGCCGGTCAGCACGATCACGCGGCAGTCCGTGTCCGCGAGCCGCTCCATGAAGAACGCGCGCAGCTCGTCGCGCATCGCGTAATTCATCGCGTTCATCCGCTCCGGCCGGTTCATGGTCAACACCCCGACCGGCCCCTCGGTCTCGAACTTGATGGTCTCATACGGCATGGCTTACCTCTCCCGGGTCGAGTTTTACGGCCGGGGCGATAATAGCAACAATCGGCGGGCGCCACAAGCCATTATTAATGGTCCTCCGTAGTGTCCGGGAAATCGTGGCGCGGGCCTCTGGCCTGCGCCATGCTGATTCCGCGGGCGAGACGCCTGCACCACAATTATGATCCACTACCAGTGCTGTCCAAAATAAACGGACCGGAGAACCGCCAAGACGCCAAGAGCGCCAAGGATTATTTTTCAACACGATTTTAAGAGGGCTTGGGTGCGAATGTTTCTGGCTTGGCGCTCCCGTCGGCCGGTCCGCCAAGCCGGTTGGGGCCAACGCTCCGGAGCTGTTATTTGCCGGGCCGCAAAGAAACATCATGATTTACTTGGCGATCCTTGGCGCTCTTGGCGTCTTGGCGGTTTTCTTACGGCC